>NZ_JBSRZW010000060.1:0-1646 GCF_054058015.1 Thermostichus sp. MS-CIW-30 | reverse complement strand
CTTGGCTCATAAGTTCATTGTACTTCATCAAAGCGCATTCCTCCCGGCAGTGACCCTACGGGTACAGTGCGGGGCTCCTGCGATTTCTAGCTGAAAGGTCTTTCTTGTTACACTCCATGTCGCTTCTTAAGCTTTTCCCAAGATTAGGTGTTAGGAAGGAACAAGCAGCAATGGCTCCTACGGTTGGACCTACGGTCCGCTTCCGCGAACGAGCGCACGGCAATCCCGGCTGCTGAAACGCCAACCCTTGGCTTTAATGCTACGCATCGCTAACGCGACTGGACTTTGGCCTATGCAGACTTCGCCAGACCTCACCTCCGCTCGTTCTGTCATTCGCCTGCTGCTGTTCGCCAAGAGTCGAGCTGTTGTTGCCGAGCTTGAGGAGCATCTGCGCCAGCACATCCAGGGGTTGCCCGGCCAATACCCTGCTCAACTGGAAGTGGTGCCGCTGGAGGAGCACCCCTACCTGGCAGAGCATTACAAGCTGGTGGCCACTCCGGCTCTGGTCAAGGCTGAGCCCTTGCCCGCTCAAGTTTTGGCGGGCGCAGACTTGGCGACGCAGTTGGAAGTGTGGTGGCCTCGTTGGCAAGGCCAAGCGGCTTTGGCCGCCCATCAAGAAGGAGCAGGACGGGATCCCGCCTCCCCTCCGACCACCGAGGCGCTGTTGCAAATGTCGGAAGAGGTGTTTTTGCTGCGGCAGGAGCGGGCCCAATTGCGGGAGCAGTTGGACTTCAAAGATCGCGTTCTGGCCATGCTGGTGCATGATTTGCGCAGCCCCCTGACGGCCACGGCTCTGGCGGTCGAAACCCTGCAGCAGGGGCGGGAGGGATCCCTGGACAAAGCCCTGGAGCGGCAGTTGTTCGATCACGCCCGCCAGCAACTGCGCAAGATGGACAGCATGATCACCGATATCCTGGAGTCGGCCCGTGGCGCTGCCTCGGAGCTGAGGATTCGAGCCGTAGAAACCCAGTTGCCCGGCTTGTGTCAGGCGGTGATCGAGGAGCTATGGCCGCGCATTCAAGGCAAGCGGCTGCAGTTTCAAGCGGATATTCCCGTGGATCTGCCCTCTGTTCACGTGGATCCCGACAAGATCCGCCAAGTTCTGTTCAACCTGCTGGACAACGCCATCAAGTACACCCCTGCCGGGGGATCCATCCGCCTCGATGTCCTCCATCGCACCAGCCAAAAGGTGCAGGTGACCGTCAGCGATACTGGCCCTGGGATCCCGGAAGCCGACCAAGAGAGCATCTTCTCCGATTCTGTCCGTCTGTCCCGGGATCAACAGCAGGAGGGCTATGGCATCGGCCTTTCCCTCTGCCGACGGATCGTGCGCGCTCACTACGGCCAGATTTGGGTGGAGTCTTCCTTGGGCAAAGGCAGCAGCTTTCATTTCACTTTGCCCGTGTATCGGCTCTGCAAGGGCTAGCCGGGAGCTGGCTCCCCATGGGTGTAAACTACCCGACCCTGACTACTTCGCAGTACAGGGCGGGCTTAAGGCCTCCGGCCCGCTGGCGCGAACGGTAGCCCTGCAGTTGGCAAGCCAACCACGGACCTCTAGGCTGGTTTACGGCAGCCCCAAGTTTGGCAATCATGTTGGCCCCATTCCAGTCCGCATCCCCTTCCCATCCACAGTGCCCACACTTGAA
>NZ_JBSRZW010000057.1:0-2473 GCF_054058015.1 Thermostichus sp. MS-CIW-30 | reverse complement strand
GGTCAGGACTTGGGTCATGGTTCTATTGTAACCTCGCATTCCTCCCGGCACTGACCCTACGGGTACAGTGCGGGGCTCCTGCGATTTCTAGCTGAAGAAGTTTGACCCAATTGGGATGACCCTAATTCAGGTGTTGAGCAAGGCTGTGCAGCACTTAGCAAGCTCCTCAATGGCACAGCTCCGGTTCTCGCCATCTTCAGGGTTTCGAGGGGCAAGTGATAGGGATCCCTGCCCCATTCAGTTTTCCGGCTCTCCTTCGGGTTCGGATGTCAGAATATGGTGATTAATTGTTAAAGCGTTAAAGCCGGGCAGAATGAGCACTTAGTACCGATGCTCCCCTACCCAGAGGCCGACCAATGCTGCCTTGCCCCAGGGATCCACTTTCACTTCTGCCCGCGTGGCTTCAGGGTAACGCCGAATATCCTCTTCCCAGGCATCTCCAATCGCTTCGGGAATAAAAAATTCTTCGGTTCCCAACTTGAGCTGCTGCCCGTCAAACCAGCCTCGCAGCACTTTCTCTTCAGGCTGCAAATCTTTGGGCATCTCCCGGCTGACACCGATTGCTCGCCAAGGTTGAGTGGGATCCCCTGCGGGGGGAGCCAAGCGCAGATAAAGGATCCCTGGGGTCTCCAATTCAGGTGACCAACCCGGCAGTTGCTCTAGGGTGGAGCGTCGACCGACGACGTAGCCCAAGGCCACGTACCGGCCCCGCAAAAGGTCATAGGGATCCACGGGGGCCGTTTGCAGGTAGATCGTGGTTCCGACAGCGAGGGTCAGCGCTTGCCGAGCCGGTATCAGCAGAACGATACCCAGCTGCAGCAGTAGGGGTAGCCAAAACCGCCATTTGGGCAGGGATCCCTTCTGAGAAAGATTCGACGGGCTAGCCATAGCAGCCAGAGAGAGTGACCTCTCTCTTATGGCACAGGTTTGCCAATCCCGGACAGAAGCGGGTAGAAGTGCCCCACTGGCCCCTGACCTGACCCGATGGCCAAAGGATGTCGCAGCGCTTCTGTTACATAGGCTTTGGCCGCCACTGTGGCCGCCAAGGGATCCCTGCCCCAGGCCATCTGTGCTGCAATGGCCGCCGAGAGGGTACAGCCGGTGCCGTGGGTGTGGCGGGTGGGGATCCGCTCTGTTTTCAGCACTTCCAGTCGCTCGCCATCGAACCACACATCCACCCCCTGCAGTTCCCCCGGCATACCCCCACCTTTGACCAACACCGCTCCACAGCCCAGGGTGCGAATCTGCTGAGCCGCCGTTTGCATATCCGCCAGGGACTGCAGCTGCAGCCCCGTTAAAATTTGCGCCTCATAGCGATTGGGGGTCAGCACCTGGGCCAAGGGGATCAGCCGCTCGCGGATGGCCTGAATGGCTTCATCTGCCAGCAACTTTGCTCCCGTGCGGGACACCATCACCGGATCCACCACCAGAGGCCGCAACGCCCAGCGCTCCACCTGACGGGCTACCTCCAGCACGATCTCGGCATTCAGCAACATGCCCGTCTTGATCCCTTGCACCCCAATGTCCTGCACCACGGCCTCAATTTGGGCGGCCACGGCTTCGGGGGGCAGCGCATCGACCCGGCTCACCCCAAGGGTATTCTGGGCGGTCACGCAGGTCAGGGCAGAGGTACCGTGTACCCGTTGGAAAGCAAAGGTGCGCAGATCCGCTTGGATCCCTGCTCCCCCACCACTGTCGGATCCAGCGATGGTGAGGGCGACAGGGGGGTGCTGCTCGGCCAGCAGTGGAGCCGGAGTTGGTTCAGATGCAGAGACAGACATTGGCCAAACGACAAAAATGGGCAAGGGTACCGATAGCCATTTCCATCAATCAATATGAACCATCTCTTTAACGTAGCAATGAAACTGTTGGTTCTCGATTGGTCTGAGACCACTGGGGTATTGGGAAAACTCTTGCAGACGTCTGTCAAGAAGCTGACTAAGAGTGAGTTGTCCTAGTCTAAATCCGAGTAGCCCTCATCAGTGGTGGCGACCACCTCAACCCAGGCTCTATCCCCCTCCACCGCCGTCAAGCTCCAGCGCAGAAGCCGAGCCCGCTGGCCCAGCTCCCGGTCAACTTGCTGACAGAGGGATTGCTCCAGTTGCGGGGCATAGAGAGGCGAGCTCAACGGCAGAGATAGGTGCAACAAATGCAACTTCACAGGAGTCGAGAACTGATCTCGCCAAGGAAACAGACTTACTTTCGATAACTTCTAACACTAAGAATCCAACAATATAAACTAATGTAGTATTTTCAGATTAGGCTGAGACAGCCGGGCTACTGAGAAAAACCTTTTGGGCCCCTGCATTATTGCTCCGCAACGCTATTGCTCCGCAACGCTGACGCGAAGACGCGACCAAGGTTTTAGTTGTGGGTACAGTGTCCTAGGTCGTGTTGATCTTATGTTAGGATAGAGAGAATAATTTATAGAGGAAAGAGGATGAAGTTGGTTTTTTTAGATGAAAACAAATGG
>NZ_JBSRZW010000056.1:0-2884 GCF_054058015.1 Thermostichus sp. MS-CIW-30 | reverse complement strand
AATGCGGGCACTGCGGTTGGGAAGGGGATGCGGATTTTAACGGTGCGAAGGTGATTGCGCTTTTGGGGGCTGCCGTAAACCAGCCTAGAGGTTCGTGGTTGGCTTGCCAACTGCAGGGCTGCTGAAAGCCCGCCCCGTACTGCGAAGCAGTCAGGGTCGGGTAGTTTACTTTGGGTTGTCTTCCTTTTGATGATTTGATGAGACTTTTGATGATTTGATGAGATCGACGGAGTTTCTTTTGCTCCCATGACTGCCACTCTTGCTCCTGCTCCTTCCTGCTTCTTTCTGGCCGGCTTATCTCCTCTGGAGCAACTGCAACTGGCTCCTATTGTCCAGCGCCTAGAGGCAGGGGGAGCCCTTGTGCTGGATGCCCCTGCCAATCGCCTAGAGGTCATTGGCATCCTGCATAGCTACGGCGAGGTGCTGGATGCCTATTCGCGCAATTTGATCTTTATTGCCGACCACCAATTTTTGGAGCTCTTCCCGGCGTTCAAGTATTTCAACGGCGAGATTACCCTGGGCAAATGGCTGCGCTACCTGTGGCATGACCGCATCAACTACGAGTTTGCCGAATACTGCATGAAGGCTATGCTCTGGCATGGGGGAGGGGGGCTAGACCGCTACCTGGATACCCCTGAATTTGTCGAGCGGGCCAAGAGAGCCATCCGGGCCAAAATCCGCTTCAATCCCTTCTTGCAGGGCTTGGGGATCTTGTTTCCCGACTTTGCTCTAGAACAGGTGCGCATGCTGGCTATGTACAGCGGCTTGGGCCAGTTTTGGCGGGTGATGAGCGATATTTTCCTGGCGCTGGCCAAGCGCTCTGAGACAGAACCCCACCTCACCATTCCCGACGTGGTGGCTCACATCCAGCAGGGGTTGGTGGCAGCTGCCGACAAGCCTATCACCTACGCTCCCTGCATCTGGGGCCGCCGCTACGAGATCATCCCTCTCTCGGCGGGTCTGACTTTCCTATCAGATACGGCTATCCCCTATGTGGAAGCGGTGTTTTTCCGCTCCTTTCCCTTTATGGGCACGGTTTCCTACAACGCCCAGGCCCACCAGATCCCGGCTGAGCAGGCTGACTTTGCCTACGGCGCCCTCTACGCCGATCCGCTGCCGGTAGGTAGCGCTGGGATCCCGCCTACCCTGTTGATGCAGGATATGATGCGCCACCTGCCCCCCTACTTGCGAGAGCACTACCGCCGCCAGCCTCGCGGGGATGATGACCTGCGGGTGAAAATCTGCCTTAGCTTCCAAAAGGCCATGTTCTGTGTTACCACTGCCGCCCTGCGGGCTCTTGCCCCCTTCCCTCTGGAAACTCAGGATCCCCAGCAGCAGTTGGCCAACCGCAAGTTTCTGGCTCCTTGGCTGCAGCGCCTGCTGGGATCCCGTCTGTTAAAGGTGCAGGAAGAAAGGGTTGAGGCCTAGCTGAGCTGGGAACTGCTACTTTTGGTTACTGGAAGGGGGATCCCCTTTTCGGATACAATATCTGCGCCCAGTTGAGCAATGGGGTGGCGTAGCCAAGTGGTAAGGCAGAGGTCTGCAAAACCTCTATGCGCCAGTTCGAATCTGGCCGCCACCTTTTAAACCTTACTTGCATCCCAAGCAGGGCAAGCATGAAAGACAAGCTGATATTGATGATCCCCGGCCCCACTCCCGTTCCCGAGAGTGCTCTGCTGGCGATGGCACGGGGGCCCATCGAGCACCGCAGCAAAGAGTTCACCGCCATTTTGGAAGAGGTCACCGATGGGTTGCGCTGGCTGCACCAAACCACCTCCGATGTGTTTGTCTTTTCCGCCAGTGGCACTGGTGCCATGGAAGCCGGGATCCTCAACACCCTCAGCCCTGGGGATCGGGTTTTGGTGGGGGTGAACGGCAAGTTTGGGGAGCGCTGGGCGGAAATGTCCGAGCAGTTTGGCCTTCAGTGTGAGCGGGTGGAAACCCCCTGGGGGATCCCTTACCCCGTCGAGATCTTCCAAGAAAAGCTGGCTGCCGACCGGGAAAAAACCATCAAAGCCGTCATCCTCACCCACTCGGAGACTTCCAGCGGCGTAGCCAACGATGTCCAAGCCATTGCTGCTGCTGCCCGCGAGCACGGGGAAGCCCTCGTCCTGGTGGATGGGGTCACCAGCGTGGGGGCAATGCCGGTGTTAATGGACGAATGGGGCTTGGATGTGGTGGCCTCGGGATCCCAGAAGGGCTATATGATCCCACCAGGGCTGGGATTTGTGGCCGTCAGCCCGCGGGCCATGGCCGCTACGGAGCGCTCTAGGTTTCCCAAGTACTACTGGAGCTTTAAGCTGGCGCAAAAGGCCCTGCGCCAAGGCACCACTCCCTTTACACCGGCGGTGAACCTGTTTTACGCCCTGCAGGTTACCCTGCGCATGATGCGCGCAGAAGGGTTGGAAGCCATCTACCGGCGTCATGCCAAGCTGGCCCAGGCCACCCGTGCTGGCGTCAAGGCTCTGGGGCTAAAGCTCTTGGTTGATCCAGAGTCAGCGGCCAGTCCTTCGGTAACAGCTGTACTCGCTCCCGAAGGGATCAACGCTGACACCATCCGCAGCACCTTGAAGAAACACTTCGACATCGCCCTTGCCGCTGGACAAGACCACCTCAAGGGCAAAATCTTCCGCATTGGCCATTTGGGCTTTATCAGCGACCGCGATGTGCTGATGACCTTGGCTGCTCTGGAGTCAGCTTTACACACCGTGGGCTACAGCGACTTCACCCCAGGGGCGGGAACTCGCGCCGCCGAGGAAGTATTGGCCCACGGCTTCTGAGCCCCCAGCTCAGCTAGAAATCGCAGGAGCCCCGCACTGTACCCGTAGGGTCAGTGCCGGGAGGAATGCGCTTTGATGAAGTACAATGGACTTATGAGCCAAGT
>NZ_JBSRZW010000055.1:0-4321 GCF_054058015.1 Thermostichus sp. MS-CIW-30 | reverse complement strand
GTCAATTTCTTGACGCAACTCTTGTGGGACTATCAGCTTGCAACGTACAGAGATAGTCTGGCTCATGGGCTTATTGTAGTTTATCCAGACTTTTGGCCGGCAAACCTATATAGAGGAGGGCTTTCCTCCCGACACCAAGCCTGCGGCTATGGTGCGGGCCTCCAGCCCGAAAATTTGGTGATCTGCTCAGCCCCCGGAACCAGAACCAGGGAGGGAGGGATCCCGACCCCGGTGGGTCTCCATCTGGCTGTCCACTACCCGTCGCAGCACTCCGTTGACGAAAGCGGCGGCCTCAGGATCCCCGTATTTTTTGGCCAATTCTACAGCTTCGTTGATGGCAACCTTCACGGGGCTGCTGGCCAGTATTTCCATCTCCACCACCGCCAGGCGCAGGATATCTCGTTCGATCCGACCAACCCGCTGCAATTGCCAACCCACCAAAGCCTTTTGCAAACGAGCATCGATCGCCTCCTTGTGGGTTCGCAGGGCAGTTAACAGTTGCAAAGCGTAGGCGCGCACTTCTTGGGATTGGGCAATGTACAACAGTTCCGGCATGGACAGGGCAACGCCCACCCGGTTGACTGCTCTTTGGGACAACTGGACAACCTCATCCAAGATGTGGCGGACGCTGTGCAGCCGCTGTTCCAGGTGTTCTAAGGCTTGGCCGGCGTTGCCGAGGGCCACTTGCACCTGCTGGATTAGCTCCAGCAATTCCCCCCGTAAGGCATTGGGGTCAGGAACGTCCGCCTCCTTCAGAGTGATTTCCAGGCGCTGCAGGTGTCGTTGGGCCTGCTGAAGGCGGAGGGTGACGGAGCGGGATCCACCCTCTTCCTTGGGATCCGAATCGGCCAACAATAGAGGATCGCTCTCGTGCAACAAACGGTCGCTGCGCTGGATTTCCGCCGCCGCTGTGGAGAGGGTTTCATGGGTCTCTTCACTCAGGGCGCGGATGGCTGCCAGCAGCAAGTCCTCCAGTTGTTTTTCGCTCAGTTTGGCCGCCGTGGCTGGCAGTTGATTGACCCCCAGCAGGGCCAGTTCGCGGGCAATACGCCGAGGTTGCATTGCAGAATATCCATAGCTTCTGAAAGACTGCCCCATTGCCGCAAGGCGGCGCGCAAGCGCTATCGGGCTTAGCCATGCTAGCAGGTTGCCAATCCATGAAGAACGAGAGACTCACCCGGTCAATCGGCCCTAAAACTGCGACTTAACACCCGAAACACCAAAGATGAACTCTGCTCTGTGCCAAAGCGAGATTGGCTGGATACCGAGAGGGTGAGCCGTCGTTTGCTGCGGGTGATGCCCACATACAGCAGCCGCAATCGCTCTGCTGCCAAATCCAAAAAGGCTTGCTTGGTGGCCGAGTCGGCCTGCAGCTCCCAGCCGCCTTTGGGGCTGAGCTGTCGCAACTGAGCCAGGGCCTCTGCCTGCATATCCACTTCATCCAAAAACTTCAGCCCCAGGGTTCGCTCCCCGTACTGGGTGGGAAACTCGTAGGCCGACACCTGGGGGATGAACACCTGATCCCATTCCAGCCCCTTGGCCCGATGCAGAGTCGTGACAGTGATGCTGCCCGGCTCGGGGTCGAAGGCGAAGATCTCCGAAGGCAAGTTGTTGAGGCGGTGATCCAGAATCACTTGAAATTCTTGGGCGATCTCCTGCCAATCGGTTTCGGGCAGGGATCCCAGCACCTGCTCCAGCTGATCGATTACATAGCGACCCACAAACAGCTCTTCCGGCTTGCGGTAGAGGCTTTGAACGATCACATTCAGCACCTCTGGCCAAGGGGATCGCCCGGCCCGGAGCCAACCGGCAAGGGTGCGCAGCAGCCTGCCCAAGTTCTGCCAAGGCGGGCCATCGGGCAGAGAGGGAGCCTCGCCGAAGTTGGGGAACAGCAGCCGCTCCGGCAGAGAGGCGCGGATCCAGGTCAACATCGGCCCCAGCTCAGCACGTGGGATCCCCGCCCAATCGGCCAAGCAATCCACAGCAGCAGCCAAGCGAGTGGGGGCAGTGGGCTGGGCAAACCAGTCGATGATTCCCTTGAGCTGCAACAACACCCGCCGCTGACTGGGACTGCCCCGCAACAGATCGATCACCCGCTCCGCTCCCATTTCCTGGAGATAGCTGAGGGCTTTGCCCCCCAGCTCGTTGGTGGTGACCAGAATGGCCACCGTTTGGCCGGGAAAAGCTTGGGCGGCTGCAATGGCCTGCCGCGCCACCTGTTGCAGCTCCTCTTCCGGGGATCCGACAACCCGCAGAAAGTCCACCCGACCTTCGCTGGCCGGAGGGTTTTGGCCACCGGAGGTAGCCAGTTGAATGGGCTGGGGGGCCAGAGCGGTGCGCAAAGCCGGGATGGGGTGCTGCTGATTCACCCACTCCACCAGGCGGTTGGCCAAAGCGATGATCTGGGGGGCGCTGCGGCTGGATTCATCCAAGAGCACCACCTGAGGACTGGCCTGGCAAAAGGCGCGAAACAGCCGCGGCTCGGCGCTGGTAAAGGTGCCCATGATGCTCTGGTTGGGATCCCCCACCCGCACCAGGTTGCCGGTGCGTTGGCTGAGCAGCCGCAGCAGCTCTTCCTGCAGGGGGGAACTGTCTTGGGCCTCATCCTCGAACAGGTAGTCGTACCAGTTCTGCACCTGCTCCCGCAGCTCTGGACTGCCCTCGATCAAATCCACTGCTTGCCAGCCCAGGTCGTCGTAGTCTAACTTGCCCAGGCGACGCAATTCCGCTTGATAACCGGCGTAGATGGGAGCAGCCCAGCCCAGATAGCCCTCGCTGGGGATCACTTCTGGCCCCAGGCGCAGATTCTTGGCCCTGCTGATGACCACCTGCACCATCTGCTGGAAACTGCGCCGGAACTGGGCTCGGTTTTGGGCGATCTTTTGCGGGTTGTTGTCGCCGGGGATCAGCGGCTCCCAGAGCTGAGTATGGCGGACGAGCCAAGCGCGGCACAGGCGGCTGAGCAACCGCTCCTGTTCGTATCCCTCCAAAATAGACAGCTCCTCCCAACGGCTGGGGGCCTCCCGCAACACCCGCAACGACAAAGAATGCAGGGTAAAGGCCTGGGTAAAGCGATCCGGATACCCCGCCCGTTGCAAACGTTGATTGATGCGGCTGATCAAGTTGCCCCGCGCCGAACGCATGTAGGTGAACACCCCGATGCGCTCCGGTGGGATCCCCCGATTGAGAATTAAATCGGCGATCAACAGCTCCAGAATAAAGGTCTTGCCGCTCCCCGGAACGGCGGCGATCCCCAGCGGCCCCGATTGGTAGGCCAACGCCTGTTGCTGCGCCGGACGCAGGGTGACCTCAGGAAAGGGAGAAGAAGCCAGACCCAGCATGGGATCCCTGCCTAGCTGAGGATGAAGGTCTCGATGGCCGCCGCCACCCCGTCTTCTGCCACAGGAGGGGCAATCCAATCGGCATGGGGCAAGAGAGCTGGCGAGGCATTTCCCATCGCCACCCCGATCCCGGCGTATTGAATCATCTCAATGTCGTTGTCGCCATCGCCAATGGCCATCACCTGCTCTGCCGACAACCCCAGCATTTCCTCCGCCAAAAAACGAACGGCATTGCCCTTGTTCACCGCCGGATGGGTAGCCTCGAGAAAAATCGGCTCTGAACGGGTGAGGTAGAGCTGGTCAGGGGAATACCGCCGCCGCAGGGATCCCTGCAATTCCTGCAGGAACTCGGTATCCTCAGAAACAGCCAGGATCTTGGTGGGGCTTCGTCCGTATTGGGCGGAAGAGAACATCTGGAACGGCACCTGAGAGCGCTCAGCATAAGCCTGACTGAGGGGGCTCAGCTCCCGCAAATAGAGCTGGTCATCGATGTAGAGGTGAACCCCCACCGGCTGATCCTGCAACGCTTGCAGCAACTCCTCGGCCAGCGGCCAGTCAAGGCTCCAGTGCTTTAGGGTCTTTTGGCTATCGGGATCCCGAATTAAAGCCCCCTGGTAGCTGCATAGGGGCATATCGGCCCCAATCGCGTAGTGGAACCGCTCGGCAGAACGATGCATGCGACCCGTAGCGATGGCTACTCGCACCCCTGCTGCTTTGGCCTTCTGAATGGCCTCCCGAACCGGCTCTGAAACCTGGTTGGAAGGCCCGGCAATCGTGCCATCGATATCCACCACCAACAGCCGAATCTGGGCACGGGGTGGAGAAGATGCCCGCTCTCTTTCCTCGGCTTGGACGTTAGCCTGAGTTTGCATTGCTGTTGTTTGCCCTGATACATTTACGCTGAACACTGCTGAACATCACTGTTCAACTATGCAGCGATAGCATTCTGTTTGTTTCCATTCGCGTTAGCGGGACGGAGT
>NZ_JBSRZW010000054.1:0-5513 GCF_054058015.1 Thermostichus sp. MS-CIW-30 | reverse complement strand
CTTCTGCCATTTGTTTTCATCTAAAAAAACCAACTTCATCCTCTTTCCTCTATAAATTATTCTCTCTATCCTAACATAAGATCAACACGACCTAGGACACTTCACCCGCACTTAGGGTGCTGAATGCACTGAACCAGAAGGCTTGTCTCAGTAGCCTAATCTGAACAGCTACAACCTGCAGACCTCGTTCTGTCCCAACCCTGCTTGATCAAAGAGTTCCACCTGTTGGGCATTTGCCGGAGCTATTGATCCGGTCGGGATGGAGTTGCGGTCAAGTCAATTGGAGAGCTTGCTTTCTGCTGAGGCAACCCGCTATGCTACCGCCCAGATTGAGGCATTCTCCCGTGGCAAGTCAGCAGCTTCGTGTTTATGTCCCCCCTCACCCGCTCATCAAGCATTGGCTAACTGTGGCTCGGGATGCGGAGACTCCCATGCCCCTGTTTCGCACGGCCATGTCGGAGCTGGGCCGCTGGCTAACCTATGAGGCGATGCGGGAGTGGATCCCCACCCAGACCGTTCAGGTGCAAACCCCTTTGGAACCCGTTGCCGCGGAGGTCATTGCGCCGGATACCCTGCTGGGCATTGTGCCTGTATTGCGAGCCGGTTTGGCGATGTTAGAGGGTTGTCAAGCCCTTTTGCCCCAGGCGCGGATCTTTCACATCGGTATGGTGCGGGATGAGGAAACGCTGCAGGCCAGTTGCTACCTCAATCGCCTTCCAGAGCGGATCCCTGAACAGATGCGCATTCTCATTCCCGAGCCGATGTTGGCCACCGGGGGCACGCTGCTCTGGGTTTTGGATGAGCTAAAAAAACGGGGGGCGGATCCCAGCTTGGTTAGAATTGTCAGCGCATTGGCAGCGCCCCCAGGGTTACAGCGGTTGGGATCCCACTACCCGATGGTGCAAATCTTCTGCGCCATGATCGACGAGCGGCTGAACGATCGAGGGTTCATTTTGCCCGGGCTGGGGGATGCAGGGGATCGCGCCTTCGGCACAGAGAACTAGCCACTGACCCACTCAATCTGTCTGTCTTCTCTGCTGCTGGTTTTTGAGCCAAGATCTTCGGCGACACACGCATTCTGTAGTGCTCAATCGAGCTTTTACCACTTCTGGCGCACGGATTGCCCATTCACCCAGATGCTTTGAGGGAGAGCATTTGGGGCTAATCCCCCTCAGGTTGGTCAAGCTATTGGATCATAGGTACTGTAGGACGCTTCAGCCGGTCGTGCTGCTTGAAATTTTGACGGGGCCAGCGCCTTTCCCTTTCCTGCACCTATGCGACTTGTCCTTACCAGTTTGGATGGCAGCTTGCTGGATCTGGAGTCCAACAGCTATGGTGCTGCCCGACAAGCCTTGGCTGCCCTAGAGCGCCGCTCCATTCCCTTGGTGCTCTACAGCCTGCGCACCCGCGCTCAACTGGAACATGTGCGGCGGCAGTTGCGCCTGGAGCATCCGTTCATCTGTGAGGATGGCTCTGCCGTTTACGTTCCCGAGCATTACTTCCCGGCGGGCATCCTAGACGAGCAGTGGCAACACCGACCGCCCTACTACGTGTATGCTTTGGGTCTGCCCTATTCTCGCCTGCGCAGCATCCTGCAACAGGTGCGTCAAGAGTCCCACTTGGATTTGATCGGGTTTGGGGATTGGACTGCCTCTGAACTGGCCGCTGCCACTGGGATCCCTTTGGAAGAGGCGGAGCGGGCGCAGCAGCGAGAGTACAGTGAGATTTTCAGCTATTCCGGGGATCCCGAAACCCTACGGGAAGCTTTTGCCCAACAAGAGGCCAACCTCACCCAACATCTGCTGCGGGTGCGTCAGCTCCACTTCTCCAGCCTGCCGCAATGGTATCTGACCGGATGGATACGGCCAACGATGGCCGCAGAACCCAATTGGTTACCGGGGGAGCAGGCGGTGCGGCGGCTGCTGGATTGCTATCAACGGCATTTGGGCCCTATCAAGGCTTTGGGCATTGGTTGTTCCCCGCCCGATGTGGCCTTTTTGCGGTGGACGGAGCAAAAAGTGGTGCTTCCCAGCCCCATTGCGGATAGTCTCTGGAGTGAGGCCCTGCCTCAATGGCAATTGGCTCAGCTCCCCGGCCCAGAGGGGTGGAATGAAGTGGTGTTGATGTGGTTGGAGGAAACAGATCATGGTGATGAATAGGCAGCAGATTGGTCGTCAGGCTGTACCCTTAGGCCTGAAAACGGTGGGGTGCCTGCTGAGCTTGGCGGTGGCCATGCCTGCCCACGCGCAACCGCCCATGACCCTACTGACAGGGGAGCCGACGGTCGCCCAACTGAAGGAAGACGGAGCTCGCTATCTGCAGATGGGCTTCCATACCTTGGCCATCAACGCCTACCGGAGCGCAATTGAACTGGAAGAAAAAACCTTGGTGCTGCCCAGCGAACGGGATCCCGACGTGCCTTTCAACCTCGGCTTGATCTATGCCCGTCAAGGCAAGCTGGCGGAGGCCCGCGCCGCCTTTCAGCGCTCGGTGGAGGTGGATCCCAGTGGCTTTAAGGCCCGCTATCAACTGGCCTTGGTGGATCTCAAGCTGGGGAACCTGGCCGCAGCCAAAGAGCAGCTCACCCTTTTGGCCCATGCCGCCAGCAACCATCCGGAAACCCACAGCCATATTCAAGCTCTGCTGGCCACTCTGGAGTCTGTTCCCTTGCCCGGCCAACAAGGGGAGAACCCGGCTCGCCCTCCAGCCGTTGAGTCAGAAGCCGCCAAGCTTTTGCTCGAACCTCAGAAAACAGAAACAGCCGCCCTGCCCACCGCAGCTGAGCAAAAACCGCCAGAGGAGACAAAACCTCTCTCGACTCTGCAGCGGCTACGTCAACGGGAGCGGGACTAGAGCCCCCTCTAGTTTTAACTATTTCTTAAGGCATGGGGCCGGCTGCCAGGGATCCCGTCACCGGGCCTTGGGCTAGGCTCGCCCCTTTTGGGGATCCGACTGAGAATCCTCGGGCTGGGGCCCTTTGGTGGTGAACACCGTGGTGAACATCATCAGCATGCCTCCCCCCAAGATCAGCAGGGCTAATCCGCCAAACATCCAATTCATCCAAGCTTGAACTTCCATGGGGGAGCTCTCCAGAATACGAGAATCCATTGGGCAGTTTTATCCTACATCTGGAGAAACGGTGCCCAGCAGCTACTGATTGGCTCGGTAAAGCAACCCCAGCCCTACGGCGGCACAGATCAAGTTGGGCAACCAAGCCGCCATTGCTGGCCCCAGCGTCCCAATTTGTCCCAGCGCCTGGGTGATGAACAGCAGCACATAGAAGGCAAAGATAATCAGCACACTGATGCCCAACCCCAAAGAGGAACCGGTGCGCTGCGGGCGCAGCCCCAAAGGCACCCCAATCAGGGTAAACGCCAGACACGCGAAAGGAATGGCATACTTTTGGTTGAGGCTGACCTGCAGACGGCGCACCCGTTGCAGATCTCCAGAACTGGCGATCACCTCGATGTAATGCTTCAGCTCCCGAATGTTCATTTCCTCAGGGCTGCGGATCTCTTGAGCCAGCTCCAGCGGCGCGCGAGGCAGACGCAACTCCTGCCGGCTGAAGGTGGCAATGTTGCTGTAGGTGCCATCCGGAGAAACGATGTAGTTGGTGCCATCCTCAAACACCCAAAGATTCTCTTGGGGATCCCAGCGTCCCCGTTGGGCCAGCAGGATTTGGTTGAGCGCTTCGTTGGAAAAATCCAGGACGATAATGCCGCGCATTTGCTTCCCATCGAAGCTGCGGGCGTAGAACTGACGGGTTAGCCCTTGTCGCCGGGAAAAGGTGCCGTCCGGCTCAGGCATGAGGATCTCGCCAAATTCTTGGTAGAGGATATTCTCCCGCCGGAAGTCCGGATCCCGATTTAAAGCTCGGTTCAAAGTCGTGGCCGCTTGGCGATTGCTCACCGGCACCACCAGCTCATTGAACAGAAACGTTAACGTCGTCACCAGCAAGCTGAGGACGAGGGCAGGCACCATGAGGCGGTAAAGGCTCACCCCGCAGCCGCGCAGGGCTGTGATTTCGCTATCGGCAGACAAGCGCCCATAAGCCAGCAACGTGGCCAGCAACATGGACATCGGGAACGTCAGGACGATGATCCCCGGCGCCCGCAGCACGAACACCTGCAAGGCTGCTGAAATCGATAACCCTGCCTCCACCACCAGGCGCACCAGCTCGAACAGGGATCCCACCGCCATCACCAAGGTTGTGAAAGCTCCCACCCCAAAGAGAAACGGCAGCAGCATCTCCGAGAGGACATAGCGATCCATCAGGCCCACCGCGCAAACGAGGGAGAGCCTGTGGTCAGGCCGCTCGCGGGAACGGGCAGGAGGGAGAGAATGAAGTTTCACGCAACCCAAGGAAGTAGTAGGCAGGACAGCCGAAGGCTGTTAACGACTCTAGACCGGAACACTGGGCAATGAAAGGCTATCGCCTTCCTTTCTCAACCTAACCCGCCTATGATCGACCCCAAGTAAGCTCAGGCATAGAATTGGGCCGGGTTTGTCTTGGGAAGACTTTCGACATGGTTTCCTCCTCTTCCCCCTCCTGCAATCTTAGGAGTTTGCTGGAGCGGCTCCTGGAGCTGCGGCAGCAGGTTGTAGAGGGATCCCAGAAATACTTGGCCGCTTGGGGCTGCCTTACGAGCCCTCCTGCGGCCATCCACAACCTGGCGCGCTACCTGGCGCTGCGCCAACAGGATCTGCGCAGCTTGCAACTGGAGCTGGCGGCTGCGGGGCTGTCCTCGCTGGGGCGCTGTGAGTCGCGGGTTCTGGAGGGCCTGGATGCGGTGATTGCTATTTTGGCAGCCACCCAGGGTTTGACCCATACGGCACCCAGCTATGAAGAGTTTTACGCCGGGGATACGGCACTAGAGCAGCACGCCGAGGCGCTGTTTGGCCCCCCTTCTCCCCATCGCCGCGCGCGCATCATGGTGACCCTGCCCAGCGAAGCCGCCGAGCAGCCGGAGCTGTTGCTGCAGTTGTTGGAGCGGGGCATGAACGTGGCCCGCATCAACTGCGCCCACGACGAGCCCTCGGTGTGGGAGAAAATGGTGGCCCACTTGCGCCAGGCCGAAGCCCAGACCCAACGGCGTTGCAAGATTTTGCTGGACCTGGCTGGCCCCAAGATCCGCACCGGCCCAGTGGCCATGCCCCCCGGCAAAACCAAGGTGTACCGCGGGGATCGCATCCTGCTCACCGCGAAGGTTCCTGAGGCCAGCGCCGATATCTCCTGCCAGGTGACCTGCAGCCTGCCGGAGGTTTTGGCGCACCTGCAGGTAGGGGCAAGTGTTTGGATCGACGACGGCAAAATCGGCGCCCGCGTGGTAAGGATCGAGCCGGCAGGCGTGGTGCTGGAGGTGGACAAAGTTGCCCCTCAGGGCAAGAAGTTGCGAGCAGAAAAAGGCCTCAATTTTCGTAAACTACCCGGCTCCGACCGCTAAGCGGTACGGAGCGGGCTTTCAGTAGCCCTGAGCCTGCTCTGCTCTACCAGAGAACAAAACAAGCCCGGA
>NZ_JBSRZW010000053.1:0-6918 GCF_054058015.1 Thermostichus sp. MS-CIW-30 | reverse complement strand
TGAAGTCGTTGCACCGCTCAATCGTATTCTTGGCCTATGCGTGATGACAACGATATTCACATGGCCGACACTGCGTTTTTAAAGGGCGTCGGCTATGGTCGGCGCTATCCTTCCCTGCCCTGAAGGACGGGGCTTGCCGCGCCTTTTGGTCAGCGGTGCGGAGCACTTTGGAGGCCAAGGCGGGGGCGGTAGTCTATAATCCTGCCAATTCCCCTAATGCGTTCGCGCCAGCGGTGCGGAGCGCTTTCGTCGCCATGATCGAGGCTGTTCCTGCTGCCGATTCTGCCTTGCTGACCGTACAAGGGCTGCGGGTTTTCTTGCCCAGCCGTGCAGCTGGCGAGCCCTCGGGATCCCCGGTGGTGGACGGGCTGTCTTTCCAGATCGGGATCGGCCAGACCTTAGGCCTGGTGGGGGAGTCGGGATCCGGCAAAACCATGACCGCCCTGACGCTGATTGATCTGCTGCCCAGCTCGGCCCGGGTGGAGGGCAAAATCCTCTTCAAGGGCCCCAACGGAACGGTGGACTGGCTGCAGTTGGATCCCCGGCAACGGCGGCGCTATCGCGGATCCCAGATCGCCATGATTTTCCAGGAGCCGAGCACCGCCCTCAACCCCCTCTACACCTGTGGCCAGCAGTTACAGGAAACCTTGAGGGCCAACACCTCCCTGAGCCCGGCGGAGATCCGCGCCCAAGCCATTCGCCTGTTTGAGGAGGTGCAGCTTTCTCCCCAGATGCTGGAGCGCTACCCTCATCAGCTCTCCGGCGGCCAAATCCAACGGGCGGCCATCGCCTGTGCCATCGCCTCCAATCCCCAACTGTTGATTGCCGATGAGCCGACCACCGCTCTAGATGTTACGGTGCAAGCGGAAATCCTGCGCCTGCTCTGGGAGCTGCAGCAGCACCGGCAGATGGCCATCCTCTTCATCACCCACGATCTCAATTTGGTGGCCGAACTGGCAGATCAGGTGGTGGTGATGCGCCGGGGCCAAGCTGTGGAACAGGGATCGGTGGAGCAGATCTTTCGGGATCCCCAGCATCCCTACACCCGCGGCCTGTTGGCCTGTCGCCCGGTGTTGGAGCGGCGGTTGCGGCGGTTGCCCACCGTCCAGGATTTTCTGGAAAAAGGGGGATCCCCAGAGGAGCAGTGGCAGCAGGTGGAGATCCCGGCTGCCGTTCGCGTAAGCGGGACGGAGTCCTTAGAGGAAGAACGGCTGCGCCGGCTGTACAGTCAGCCCCCCCTGTTGCAGGTGCAGGATCTGCGAACCCACTACGCCGTCCGTCGAGGGCCATTTGGCCGCCAGGTGGGCGAGATCCGGGCCGTGGATGGGATCACCTTTGACCTCTACCCCGGAGAGACCTTGGGGCTGGTGGGAGAATCCGGCTGCGGCAAAACCACCCTGGGGCGAACCCTGTTGCGCCTGGTCCGTGCCAGCTCTGGCCAGGTGATCTACGACGGCGAGGAGCTGCTCCGCTTGCCGCCCCAACGCTTACGTCGTCTCCGCCGCGAGATTCAGCTGATCTTTCAGGATCCGGCAGCCTCACTGGATCCGCGCATGAGTGTGGGAGCCAGCGTCATAGAGCCGATGGCCCTGCACGGGATTGGGAGAAATGCTGCTGAGCGACGAGCACGGGCCCAACGCCTGTTTGAACGGGTAGGGTTGGATCCGGAAGCGCTAGATCGCCTGCCCCACCAGTTTTCCGGAGGACAGCGGCAGCGGATCTGTATTGCCCGCGCCCTGGCCTCGGAGCCCCGCCTGATCGTCTGCGATGAGGCAGTGTCTTCCCTGGATGTCTCCGTGCAGGCCCAGGTGCTGAACTTGCTCAAGGATCTGCAGGAGGAACTGGGGTTGGCCTACCTGTTCATCTCCCACGACCTGAGCGTGGTCAAGTTCATGAGCGACCGCATCATGGTCATGAACCGGGGCCGCATCGAAGAGCTTGGCCCCGCTTCCCAGATCTACCAGCAGCCGCAGCAAGACTACACCCGCCGCCTCATCGCCGCGTTCGCGCCAGCGGTGCGGAGCACTTCCCCCAAAGGGAGATCCGTTCGCGATAGCGGGCCGTAGGCCTTAAAAACGCACCCATTTGCCCCAAACGGGTTGAAAAGTTTCCCCTGCATCCGGCTCCGGGCTGGGCAACCCTGCGGGTTAACTTCGCAGTAAGATTTGCAATGAGGCTAAAATTAAGTAAACTTCCAGTCGTAAAGCTTCGGCTCTTTGTTAGCACATTTAACAAAACGTTTTATCCGCAGTTTGGGCTGCAACCGGCTATGGCTCGCATACTCATTATTGAGGACGACCCTTCGATTCTGGATATCCTGCGCATCAATCTGGAGTTGGCGGGCTACGAGGTTGTGAAGGCCACCGATGGGGTGCGCGGACAAGCACTGGCTCTGCAAGTTCTCCCCGATCTGATCATCCTCGACCTGATGCTGCCCCAGGTAGATGGCCTGACCGTTTGTCAGCGCTTGCGGCGGGAGGAGCGCACCAGCGAGATCCCGATTTTGATGCTCACCGCCCTCGGCCAAACCCAGGACAAGATCGAGGGCTTTAATGCCGGTGCCGACGACTACCTGACCAAGCCTTTTGAGGTGCAGGAGCTGCTGGTGCGGGTGCGGGCCCTGCTGCGTCGCTCAGACCGGATCCCACAGGCGGCCAAGCATGGGGAGATCCTCACCTATGGCCCTCTCACGCTGGTGCCGGAGCGCTTTGAGGCGTTGTGGTTCGGCAAAACGATCAAGCTCACCCACCTGGAGTTTGACCTGCTCCACTGTCTGATGCAGCGACATGGGCAGACCGTTTCCCCCAGCGAAATCCTGCAGGAGGTGTGGGGCTACGAGCCCGACGACGACATCGAGACCATCCGTGTTCACATCCGCCACCTGCGCACCAAGCTGGAGCCGGATCCCCGCCACCCCCAGTACATCAAAACCGTCTATGGGGCGGGCTACTGTCTGGAGTTGCCCAACATTGCCGATCCCAGCCCACTGCAGCCAGAGCTGGCGAAAGATTCCCACAAATAATGATTCTTTCATGATTCTTGAGGATGCTGCTCACGCAACTGCTAATCTAGGGGATGCCCTGCTGCAGATTGCGCTCTGAGATCTATGCCTGGTGCCATTCGGTATTTGATGTGCCCACCCGATCACTACGAGGTGGACTATGTGATCAACCCCTGGATGGTGGGGAATGTTCACCGCTCTTCGCGAGAACGGGCGCTGCAGCAGTGGCAGGCTCTCTATTCGCATCTCTCGCAACGGGCGGAGGTGAAGCTGATCCAGCCGGTGCCGGGATGGCCGGATATGGTGTTTACGGCGAATGCCGGGCTCATTCTGGGATCCAAGGTGGTGCTGAGCCGTTTTTATCACCCAGAGCGGCAGGGGGAACAGCCCCATTTCAAGGCTTGGTTTGAGGAACAGGGCTACACCGTCTATGAGCTGCCGCCAGCCCTGGCTTTTGAGGGGGCGGGAGATGCTCTGTTGGATCGGGCAGGGCGCTGGCTGTGGGCGGGCTACGGCTTTCGCTCCATGTTGGAGTCTCACCCCTACTTGGCCAAGTGGCTGGGGATCGAGGTGTTGTCTTTGCGGCTGGTGGACGAGCGGTTCTACCACCTGGACACCTGCTTCTGCCCCCTCTCCGAAGGCTATTTGCTCTATTACCCGCCGGCTTTTGATGCTTATTCCAACCGCCTGATCGAGATGCGGGTGCCCCCCGAAAAGCGGATCCCGGTTCAGGAGGCGGATGCCATTCACTTTGCCTGCAATGCCGTGGATGTGAACGGCACGATCTTGGTGAATCGGGTCAGCCCAGAGCTGGAAGCCGCCCTACAGGAGCGGGGATTTGCGGTGGTGCAGACGGAGCTGACGGAGTTCCTGAAAGCTGGTGGGGCGGCCAAGTGCCTGACGCTGCGCCTCGACGAGACGGTGGCTCCCCAAACCGATCCGGTGGCCACGGTGCTCAGCCGGACGGTGACCCTCCAGGGACACTTGGTGGACAGCGACCTGCTCACCAGAGCCGTCGATTGCATTGTCGACAATGGCGGCAGCTTCCAGATCCTCAAGTTTCAACTTGGGGAAAAACGGCAGAGCACTTCCACGGTGGAACTGGCCGTTTCCGCTCCCACCGAAGAGACCCTGGACACCATTCTCAGCGCCTTGATCGAGCAGGGGGCCCGTCTCTCGGAGGAAACCCAGCAAGATGCCCGTCTGGAGCGGGTAGAGAAAGCAGGGGTAGCGCCCGACGATTTTTATGTCACCACCATCTATCCCACGCAGGTGCGGGTGGCCGGCCAGTGGATCCCGGTGCAGCGGCAGCGCATGGATGGGGTGATCGTGGTCAAGGGATCCGATTGCAATGGCAAGACGGAGTTTTCAGCCTATTGCACCCTGATTCGAGATTTGCAGGTGGGGGATGCCGTGGTGTGTGGGGTGGAAGGGATCCGCACCGTGCGCCAGGCCAGCAAAGAGCGCTCTTCCCAGGAGTTCACCTTTATGGGATCGGGGGTCTCCAGCGAGCGGCGGGTGGAGATCCTGGTGGAGCAGATTGCCTGGGAGCTGCGGCAAATCAAGGAGCGGGGCGGCAAAACGGTGGTGGTGGCAGGGCCGGTGGTCATCCACACAGGCGGCGGATCCCACTTGGCCACCCTCATCCGCGAAGGCTATGTGCAGGCACTGCTGGGGGGCAATGCCATTGCCGTTCACGATTTGGAGCAGAATCTCTACGGCACCTCGCTGGGGGTGGATCTGTCGCGGGGCACGCCGGTCAAGGGCGGCCACAAGCATCACCTCAAAACCATCAACCTCATCCGCAAGTATGGCAGCATCCGGGCTGCGGTGGAAGCGGGCGTGATTACCGGTGGGGTGTTCTACGAGTGCATTCGCGCTCAGGTGCCCTTCTCCCTGGCGGGATCCATCCGCGACGATGGGCCGCTGCCAGATACGGAGATGGATTTGATCAAGGCCCAGCAGGATTACGCACGGCTGCTACAGGGGGCCGACATGGTGCTGATGCTCTCCAGCATGTTGCACTCCATTGGTGCCGGGAACATGACGCCTGCCGGGGTCAAGCTGATCTGCGTGGACATTAACCCGGCAGTGGTGACCAAGCTGGCCGATCGGGGATCCCTGGAGTCGGTGGGGATTGTGACCGATGTGGGCCTGTTCTTGAGTTTGTTGGTGCAGCAGTTGGCGCGTTTGGGACAGGTGTACAAACGCCCAGAACCCGCTCTTGCCGCCCGCTAGCCACCCCATCCATAAGCGCTGTTATCTTTTGGGATCCTTAAACTGGGATCCTCAAGCCTCAAAAGGGTATGCCTTTTATTAGCCTGTTGACGGATTTTGGCCTGCAGGATCCCTATGTGGGCATTATGAAAGGGGTGATTCATACCCTTTCCCCACAGGCTCAACTCATCGACCTCAGCCACGAGATCCCGCCTCAGGATGTGGCGGCGGCTCGCTTTGCCCTGATGACGGCCTACCCCTATCTGCCGTCGGGCACCATTCACCTGGCCGTTGTGGATCCAGGGGTGGGGAGTAGCCGCCGGGCGGTAGCCATCCAAACCGAGACGGGCTTTTTGGTTGGCCCTGACAATGGCCTGTTCAGCGGCGTTTTGGCCCAAACTCCGGCGCTGGCTGCTGTGGAACTCAACCGGCCCCGCTATTGGCGCACCCCCTCTCCCAGCCGCACCTTTCATGGGCGGGATATTTTTGCCCCGGTTGCCGCTCATCTGGCCAACGGGATCCCTTTGGCGGAGCTGGGGGATCCCCTAGACGTAGCAGAACTAACCCGCTGGGAGTGGCCGCCACCCCAGATGGAGACCAACGGCTGTCGCGGCCTGGTCCAGGCCATCGACCACTTCGGCAACGGCATCACCAACCTGCCCGGACAGTGGGTGGAAGGTCGAAGCTGGAGCGCCTCGGTCAAAGGGATCCCCGTCCGCTCCGTGGCCACCTTTGCTGAGGGAGAAGTTGGGGAAGTGCTGGCCCTGGTGGGCAGCTCCGGCTGGGTGGAGATCGTGCAAAACCGAGGCAATGCCAGCCGGGCGCTGGATTTTAAGGTGGGAGATGAGGTGCGCGTGCAGTGGATCCTCACCCCCAGCCCCTCTCCCGAAAAGAGGGGGATCCTAGGCAGGTTGGCTTTCCACCGTCACGGCTTCCGTCGGAGTAGTGGGGTTTGAGGCGCCCACTTGGACTTTGATCACCCGCGCTGCGTCGGCTTTGGGCAGAGTGAGGGTGAGGATGCCGTCGCGATAGGTGGCCGAGACTTTCTCCGGCTGGATGCGGCGGGCCAGCTTGAGGATGCGTTGAAAAGGTTGGGGCTCCACTTCTTGGTAGCGCAATTCAGCACCTTCAGGGCCGTGAACCTGGATCTCGCCGCTGATGGAGAGCTGTTGAGCCGTGGCCTCGATGTGGAAGCGTTCCCGATTGGCACCGGGCACCCACAACTGGACGGTGTAGGCTTCGTCGCTCTCCCAAACCTGCAGAGGAGTGGGCAGGAAGGAGCGAGAGCGTCCCCGGTTGGGCTCCGCTTGCAGAGCTTGTACCTCGAAAAGCGGGCTGAAGTAAAGAGTTGCCATAGTGTCTCCTAGGGTAAATAGGCTAAGTCATCAATGGAGTTGAGGGAAGCGAAGAGATCTCGGCAAAGAAGGCTTGGCCTGCACTTGGGATTTGAATTCACAAAATCCTGCTCTGATCATCCAAGAAAGCCATCCCAGCGAGGGAGGGCAAACCGATCTGCGATAGGCAGGATCCCCTCACCTCATGGGGAAGAGGGATGAAAACAAACAGGGCAATCCAATGGTTCACCAAATTTTCGGGCTGGAGGCGCGCACCATAGCCGCAGGCTTGGTGTCGGGAGGAAAGCCCTCCTCCATATAGGTTTGCTGGTCAAAAGTCTGGATAAACTACAATAAGCCCATGAG
>NZ_JBSRZW010000052.1:0-6992 GCF_054058015.1 Thermostichus sp. MS-CIW-30 | reverse complement strand
CTCCGTCCCGCTAACGCGAATGGAAACAAACAGAATGCTATCGCTGCATAGTTGAACAGTGATGTTCAGCAGTGTTCAGCGTAAATGTATCAGGAACCCACAAGACCATCCTCTTCACCCTAAATCAAGCCCCGACTTTTGAGGCGACGGTGGAGCAAAAGCAGCGTATCCACCTCGCCGACATTGCCCGGAAACAACACCACCGGCAGGTTGGGAAAGCGGGGATGATCGGACGGGGTGATCACCATCGAGATCCCAGGGTAGACTTGCCCCAGCAGACGCACCGCCGGCAAGTTGAGGCCAACGCTGAGGGTGTCGTTGGAGGTGATGCCGCCCTTGCTGATGAGATAGCCGATCCCTTCTGGCAGCCCCTGCACCACACCCATCAACAACCGGGAAACCTTCTGCCCAAAAGCTAGGCGCATTTCTACGGCGTCCTTTTCGAACGTCAGTTCCTCTCGGCTGGTGTAGACCACCGGCGCCAGACCCTGCTCATAGGCGCTGTGAACTTGGGCCAGGATCCCAGGCAGCAGCTCCGCGTCGGGATCCAATAGTCGCCTCACCTCCACCTCGATGCCTTGGGTTTCAGGCTCCTGCAGAAGGCGGGCCAACTGCTGGCTGGACTTTTGCACGTGGGATCCCACGATCACCACCCCCGGTTGAGAGGAGCGAACAAACTGCCCCATCTGTTCCGGGGGAACGGGTTGTGGCGGCAACTGGGCCAGAGCCGTCAGGAGGCTGGCGGCACTGCGAAACAAAAAGCGCTTCCCCTGCTCTATAGCCGCCCAAACATCCTGGGCAAACCGATCCAGATCCGCCTGGGTTTCTCCATCCACCACACAGCAGACATTCCCCTCCAGACTCAAAAGCCGCTCCAGACAGCCGGCGCGAATCTGCTCTAGGGTCAATCGCTCCACCTGCTCAGCCCGGATCCGCCCCTGGGTTTTCTCCTGCACATAGTCCGGCAAATAGCTGTGGTGGTAGCCAAACACCGCATCCCGAGCAAACTCCGTCTCATGCACCGGCACCCAGCGCTCCCCCACCCGTAGGTAGTGGACACTGTTGCGGGTGATGCGCCCCCCTTCAAAAAAGGCCGGCACCAGAAAATGGGCATCAAAAGGCCCCAGCTCTGCTGCCATCACATCCGTTTCCAGGGGGTAATGCCCCCGCAGCGTCGAGTCGGAGCGGCTGACGAAAATAGCCTGCTCACATCCCAGCTCCGCCATCACCTCCTTCAACGCCCCACATACCGACCGCGTCACCTCCGCTGCCTTCGCCGGGGGCAAAGCCCGAGTATTGGTGAGGATGAAGCGAATCGGCGAGCTATCCTGCAACCCCAGCTTCAAGGTCTCCGGATCCCAGCGGGTGAGGAGCAGGCAACTGTGAACGGTTTGGGATCCGGTGGGATCATCGTCCAACACAACGATAGGGGGGAGAGCCATGAGACCGTCTCAATGACAAAGCAACCCGAGAACTCCAGACAGACGAATCCCCCTCAGAGGGCAACCGCTATTTTCATCTTCCCCCAAGTTGGCCATCTTCCCTGCCCCTATTCCAGGCGAAGTTTGCCATGATTGAGATCAACTGGCTCTGTTGAATCCAAAACGACTGCAGACATTTCCCCCCTGCCCACATTCATGGGAGAAAGCCATGGGGCAAGCCGAGCTGCAACTTCACATCAAACGGGTACAGCAGGACGTGCTGCGCATGGGGGCGCTGGTGGAAAAGTCGGTGGTCTTGGCCCAGCAGGCCCTGTTTGAACAGAACTTGGCCGCCGCCGAACAGGTGATCGCCCAAGACAAGCAAATTGACCGTTTTTATCGTCAAATCGAGAAAGACTGTATTAATTTGATTGCCTTGCGCTCCCCGGTGGCGCGGGATCTGCGCTGGATCAGTACCCTGATGCAACTGGTGCGGGATCTGGAGCGGATTGGCGACTACGCCAAAGATTTGGCCGAAGTGGCCCTGCGCTTGGTCATGTACCCGCCGCCGCCGGAGCTGGGTCGTATTCAGGTGATGATGCAGCGTTGCCAGAAAATGCTCAGCCACAGCCTGGTGGCCCTGACGGAATTGGATGCTGACCTGGGCCGACAACTGAAGCGGGAAGACGACGCCGTTGATGAAGATTACACTAACCTTTACAATACGTTGGCGCAGCAGTCTGACATTCGCGGATCGGTCGAGCCTATTCTATTGATGTTGCTGGCGATCCGTTACCTGGAGCGTCTGGCCGACCACAGCACCAACATCGGTCAGCGGGTAGCTTTTATCGTCACCGGCCAGCGTGACTAACGCCAACGGGTTGGGTCTTGCGATGTCTTAACCCCTCTTCTTCTCTTCTCTTTTGCCAATACCCAAAATGGACTTCTCTCGAATTTTTCAGCATTTTCTCTCTCAGCCTCCCGAGCAATTGACCGACAAAGATACTCTTCTTGCCCTCTTGCAGTCCCCCGACCCAGAAGCGCCGGAAATGCTGGAGATTGCCCTAGATGGCCTGGTGCGGGCCGGGTTTCTGGAACGACTAGGGGATCCACCCCGTTATCGGCGCAAGCCGGACGAATCTTTGGTGGTGGGGCGTTTGCGCTGTTCCAGCAAAGGCTTCTGCTTCGCCATTCGGGACGAGCCGGGGGTGGAGGATGTGTACATCCACGGCAGCAACCTCAGCGGCGCCTGGAATGGGGATCAGGTGTTGGCGAGGGTCACCAAAGATGGCAACCGTCGCCGCAGCCCTGAGGGAGAGGTGGTGGCCGTTGTGGAGCGGGCCAATTCTGCCCTGGTGGGTCGCCTCAAACAGACGGAACAGGGTTTTCGGGTGGTGCCCTTGGACGACCGGCTGCTGTTCGAGCTGGCCCTGACGGAGGGATCCCCTGTCGAGCTGGCGGAAGGTCGGGTGGCCTATGTGGAGGTGAATCGCTACCCGCTGGGGGATCTGCCCCCAACCGGAACCATTCGCAAAATTTTGGGCGACGGCCCAGAGGCCTCCATCGATGCAGATTTGGTCTGTTGCAAGTACGACCTACCGCAGGAGTTTCCCGCTCCAGTGTTGGAGGCAGCAGCAGCTCTGCCCAAAAAGCTCAGCCGCTCTGACCAAAAGGGCCGCCGCGATCTGCGCGATTGGTTTTGCATCACTTTGGAGCCTTTGGATCTGCAGCATCCCCACGGCTTGGAACCCAACGTGGCTGTTTCCTTGCAGCGGCAAGAGAATGACCACTGGCTGCTGGGGATCCACATTGCCGACGTGGCCCATTGGTTGGATCCCGACCACCCCTTGGAGCAAGAGGCTCAGCAGCGGACGGCCACCGTCTACCTCGATACGATGGTGCTGCCTCTCTTTCCGCCGGAGGTGCACAACCGCCTGGCTCTGTTGCCACAGCAGGAGCGCTTGGCCTATTCACTGCTAGTGACCCTCGACCCAGAAGGGGTGGTACAAAACTTCGAGATCTACCCCAGCCTGGTGCAATCGCGGGCTCACCTGTCCTATGGTCAGGTGCAGGCTCTTTTGGCCACCACCGCCGACTTGGGCCCCGACGAAGAAGTGCCGGAGTTGATGGCCCTGCTGCAAAACCTGCTGCGCCTCAGCCAGATCCTGCGGGCCAAACGTCACCAAGCGGGGGGATTTGACCTGCCCCTGTTGGATTTGCTCACTCCCCACTCTGCCGATGAAAGCGGCTACGGCCCCCTCTTGATCAGCGATCGCCTCGGCGCCCATGCCCTGATGACGGAAATTCTCCTGCTGGCCAACCAAATCCTGGGCCACCATTTGCGCCAGTTGGGGATCCCTTCTTTGGCCCGCGTGCAGCCTGCCCCTGCCGCCGAGGCCCTGCAGAGCTTTTTGCGCCTGGCCAATGCCATGAAGCTGGATCTGAATTTGCAAGATCCCGCTGTCGTAACTCTGGCGGACTGGCAGCGGATTTGTGCCCGCATCACCGCTCCCGATGTGTTGGCCTCTGGCGCGAGCCCGGCCTTGGTGGCGCAGATGCTGGCCACCTTGCCCCCGGTCGAGTATCGTCTCCAGCCTCTGGAAGAGCAACTCGGCCATTTTGGGTTGGGCCTCAAAGAACCCTACGCCACCTTTACGGCCCCCTTGCGCCGCTATGCCGACTTGCTCAATTTGCGTGCCCTGCACCTGGCCCTGAGCAAAGGACGCGAGCGCCGCAGCCCTCGCTCCAAAACTGTGGTGGATCTGCACGGCCCCAGCGGCTACGGCCAAATCGACTGGCAGGTGTTGTCGCCCAAGGTGCAGGAGGAATGGCAGGCGTTTCTCCAGGCGCAACTGCCCAAAATTCAGGAGGGGTACCGGATCCGGCAGCAGGCGGAGCGGGAGCTGATGGGCCTGAAGCGCTCTGAGTTCATGCAAAAGCACCTGGGAGAGGTGTTCCCCGGCCTGATCATCGGCGTCCAGAACTACGGCTTTTTTGTCCAGGTGGATCCCATCTTGGCGGAAGGCTTGGTGCGGGTCAGCACCCTGAAAAACGATTGGTACGAGTACCGCGGCCGTCAGCAGGCGCTGGTGGGACGCAAGAGTCGGCGCCAGTTTCGCCTGGGGGATCGGGTGGAGGTGCAGATTAAGAACGTGGATTACTACCGCCAACAAATTGACCTGGCGGTAATCGGGGAAGGCCGTCCCTACGAAGAAGAAGAATAAGGCGGGGATCCCTCCATGGATCGCAGCTGGAGAGGACGGTTGTTGCGAACTCTGGCTCTGGCAAAATAGGCGATACCTAGATTACCTAGATCAGGAAGATCCTACCGGAGCTTCCGGCACCCAGCTCTACTGCCCCGAAAGAGTCCAGGGTGCTCCCTGTGTCTGTATTGCCTTCCTATACTGAGTAGCAAAGCTCTGCCGAACTCCTATGCAGCCCACCAATCCCAACCAATTTACCGAAAAAGCTTGGAGCGCCATTGTCCAATCCCAAGATGTGGCCCGGCGGCACCAGCAGCAACAGTTAGAAACCGAGCATTTGCTGATCTCCCTTCTGGATCAAGAGGGGGGGCTCACCCAAACCCTCCTGCAACGGGCAGGTATCGATCCGAGGCTGGTGCGGGATAAAGTGGAAAGCTTCATCAACCAGCAGCCCAAGTTGGCGCGGGTGGATCAGCTCTACTTGGGTCGCGGCCTGGAAACCACCCTGGATCGGGCCGAGGAGTTTCGCAAAGAGTACGGCGATGATTTCATCTCGGTGGAGCACTTGTTTTTGGGATCCCTGCAAGATGAGCGGGTGGGCAAGCGGGTCTTGGCACCCCTGGGCCTGACGGTAGAGCGCCTCAAACCGGTCATCAAAGAGGTGCGAGGCAAACAGCGGGTCACCGACAAAAACCCCGAATCCCGCTACGAAGCCCTGGAGCGCTATGGCCGCGATCTCACCCAGGCGGCCCGCGAAGGGAAGCTGGACCCGGTGATCGGGCGAGATGACGAGATCCGCCGCGTCATTCAGGTGCTCTCCCGCCGCACCAAAAACAACCCCGTCCTCATCGGCGAACCCGGCGTGGGGAAAACAGCCATTGTGGAGGGCCTAGCCCAGCGCATCAACCGGGGAGATGTGCCGGAGTCTCTGAAAAACCGGCGAGTCATTGCTCTGGACATGGGCGCTCTCATTGCCGGGGCCAAGTACCGCGGGGAATTTGAAGACCGCCTCAAAGCTGTGCTCAAAGAGGTCACTGAATCCGAAGGCCAGATCATCCTCTTCATCGACGAGTTGCACACCGTTGTCGGCGCCGGGGCCGGCGAAGGGGCCATGGATGCCGGCAACTTGCTCAAACCCATGCTGGCACGGGGCGAATTGCGCTGTATTGGTGCCACCACTTTGGATGAATACCGCAAGCACATCGAAAAAGATGCGGCCCTAGAACGCCGCTTTCAGCCGGTGTACGTGGATCAGCCTTCGGTGGAAGATACCATCTCCATCCTGCGCGGCCTCAAAGAGCGCTACGAGCTGCACCATGGGGTCAAAATCAGCGACTCCGCCTTGGTGGCGGCAGCGGTGCTCTCCAACCGCTACATCTCCGAGCGCTTCCTGCCCGACAAAGCCATCGACCTGGTGGACGAGGCGGCGGCCAAGCTGAAGATGGAGATTACCTCCAAGCCCGTCGAGCTAGACGAGATCGACCGGCGCATCATGCAACTGCAGATGGAGGAGCTCTCCCTGAAAAAAGAAGATGATGCTGCCTCTAGAGATCGCCTCAGCAAAATTGAGCAGGAGCTGGCCAACCTGACGGAGCGACAACGGGAGTTGAATGCTCGCTGGCAATTTGAAAAAGAGGCTATCGAACGCCTGCAAAGCCTTAAAGCCGAGCGGGACGCCGTCAAGCTTCAAATCGAACAGGCTGAACAAAAATATGACCTCAACCGCGCTGCCGAGCTCAAGTACGGCAAGCTGATGGAATTGGAGCGGCAAATCCAAGAGCAGGAGGCTCACCTGGCCAAGCTGCAGACCAACGGCGAGCCGCTGCTGCGGGAGCAAGTGACTCCTGAAGATATCGCTGAGATCGTCTCCCGCTGGACCGGGATCCCAGTCACCAGCCTGATGGAGTCGGAAAAGCAGAAGCTGCTGCGCCTGGAAGCCCATTTGCACCAGCGGGTGGTGGGCCAAGACGAGGCGGTAGCCGCCGTAGCGGCAGCCATTCGGCGCGCCCGGGCCGGCATGAAGGATCCCAATCGCCCCATCGGCTCTTTCCTGTTCATGGGGCCCACTGGCGTGGGGAAAACCGAGCTGGCCCGTGCCTTGGCGGAGTTCCTCTTCGACACTTCCGAGGCGATGGTGCGCATCGACATGTCCGAGTACATGGAGAAGCACTCGGTCTCTCGTCTAATCGGAGCTCCTCCAGGCTACGTGGGCTACGAAGAAGGCGGGCAGCTCTCCGAGGCGGTGCGGCGACGCCCCTACTCGGTGGTGCTGTTTGACGAGGTGGAAAAAGCCCACCCGGATGTCTTCAACATCCTGCTGCAGGTGCTGGACGATGGCCGCATCACCGACTCCCAAGGGCGGACAGTG
>NZ_JBSRZW010000051.1:0-7039 GCF_054058015.1 Thermostichus sp. MS-CIW-30 | reverse complement strand
ACTTGGCTCATAAGTCCATTGTACTTCATCAAAGCGCATTCCTCCCGGCACTGACCCTACGGGTACAGTGCGGGGCTCCTGCGATTTCTAGCTGATCCCTCATCCTGCCAACTCCCAACCGGTCAGCAACGCAAACACCAGAAATAAGCCGCCCCCCACCCAATGCACGGCGCGTTCAGAGATGTGAGCTGCTAAAAAACGACCTCCCACCACCGCCAGCCCCACCATCAGACCATGACCCAGGGTTGCCCCCGCCCAGACACTGAATCCCGGATGGGTGGCGGCTAGGGAAACGGTAGCAATCTGGGTTTTATCCCCGAACTCGGCTAGGGCGATCAAACTAAAGGCTTCCCAGACGATGGCCCTAACCCCCCCGCGGCCAACTCCTTTTGCTTCTGCCTGCATCACTTGTCTGAGGGCTTCCTCTTCTTCTGGTAATGCCTGTTGAGGTGGCATTCTGCACGCTTGCCAGAGCATTCTCAAGCCAAAAACGGCGAAAACCCCAGCCGATAGCACCCGCACGCCCAAGGGTGGCAGTAGCTTAAAAAGCACTTGCCCGGTTCCTACCGCTAGCAGGTTCATCATCGCTAAAGCCAGCCATGTCCCCAGAAAAACCCAGCGGCGTGGGTGGCGCATCGCCAAAATCAAGGGGGTAAAAAAGGTTTTGTCCCCAAATTCCGCTACCGTCACCAGCAGCAAACTCGATAAAAAACCGGCCCACATTTTCTAGCCTCCAACCTCTCTTGTGTGTGGAATCGGTTCACACCTAGAGGTGAAGGCTGGGAAAGTCAGACGGACTCACCAAGCTCACCTCCGCGTGAACTCAGTGAAAGTCTCGTCACCAAAGCAGCCTGCCGGGCTTGCTTTGTCTCTTGCACCGGGCTGTTTTTAGCCAGTATGTCGATGCAGAGGGCGGTAAGCCGCCTGACTACTCCCTTTCCGTCTGAATGGTAGCATGCTGAGCTCCCAGTGGGAGTCATTCATTCAAGCATTCAAGAAAAGCTCTCCAATGAGATCCCCCAAGACTTGCTGTGCCTTGGCCGATATCAGTGCCGCGCATCGCTTACCAGAGGATTGTGAAGGAGCGGCAGGCTATTATGATCACGGTTGAGGAGAAAATCAGGGGAAAACCACGTGGATGCAAAGTTAGTCTTGGTGGGGGTTGCTCTTGTCCTCTCTCTGGCAAGTTTCTACTTCGGCACCCGCAACGGCTTTTACGACACCGACAAGTATCACGGCAATGGATCTGCTCATTAGAGCCGGGCGCTGGTGATTTTTTTATGGATCCCTTGCCCAGAAGGGCTTCCCTCCAGAATACAGGCAACGTCGGCGAGGGCTGGGTGCGGCAATATCTCTGTCAGCAGGGCTGGCAGATCCTGGCCCAGCGGTGGCGCTGCCCTTGGGGCGAGCTGGATCTAGTTGCCCACAAAGCTGATGTGCTGATTTTCGTAGAGGTGAAAACCCGTAGCCCCGGTAGCTGGGATCGAGGCGGGCTTTTGGCGGTTGGGATCCCTAAGCAGCGACGCTTGATCCGGGCTGCCCAGGCCTTCTTGAGCCAGCATCCCCACCTCTCCGAGTTGTCCTGCCGTTTTGATGTTGCGCTGATAGAACGTCGGGCCTCCAGGGAAGGGGTAAGCTATGCTTTGGTTGACTACCTGCCAGCAGCTTTTGAGATTTGTTGAGGCAAGCTTATCCGAGATGCTGTGGGAGCTTATGGCCGTTTCAGGTTAGGTGAGATGCCTGGGCTGCTGAGACAAGCCCTCTAGCCCCGCGCATTATTGCTCCGCAACGCTATTGCTCCACAACCCTGACGCAGTGTCCTAGAGTGTCCTAGTTTGAATCAAAATAACTATAAGCTGGGCCAGCCTCTCCGACTCATCTGAATACGAAGAACAGATGGAGCTTTCTGGGGTCATTCATCATCCTCACTAAGATCCGGCCTGGGGATCCCTTCATTGGCTCATGATTTTGGGAAACAGCATGAAAGCGCATGAGTTCTGGGCTCGTACCGACAGCCAAGGTCAACTGATCTTGCCCATGAAGGCGCAGGAACAATTGCCCAAAAATCGAGTTGTGCGGGTGCTGGTGTTGGTGGATGAGCGGGAGCTGGCTCCGGCGGATCCTTCACAGGAGCAGTTGCCCACTGCCTCGCCAGATGAAGAGCATCTTTGGTATGGAGCTCCCACCGTTCCCTACGATGGCATTTAGCGCATGGGATCTTGGCCGGACAGCCGCCAGCGATTTAGGCGTGAGAGAGTATCTGCATCCAAGTAGGCATCAATGCCCCGCTTGCTCGATAGCCGTTTTGGTTGGACGCGCCGGATCTGCTGCTGGGCCTGCTGCACTTCATCCCACAGTTGTTCTGCCGAGACCCATTCGGCGTTGTAGCCGCCAATCACCAACTGCTGGACACGATCGGAGGTAGCCACCCGTACCCGACACCCATCCCTCTGCAACTGGGCACACAGCCGTTCAATACAACTGTCGGCGGTCTCGCCATAGGAGGTATACAGGATCTCGATACCCGAAGGGGAGCGCTCTTGCCGGGCTGGAGTGGGTTGGGCGTAGGCATCGTACACCACGGTCGCCTGGTAGCCCCGGAAGGCCACATAGTTGGCCAAAGATTCCACCAAGCGCAGACGGGCCAATTCCATCAGGGAGCGACGCGCCAACTGGCTCAGGGTGGGCCAAGCTCCGATGATGTTGTAGCCATCAACCAAGAGGAAGGTGGGAGAGGAGGCTTGCATGGATGGCGGTGGATCCCTTGTCCGGGATCACACTTCTTAATCTTAATCTTTATCTTATTTTTAATCTTAGTACCCAGCCTTAAAGGTTACCCCACTACTCCGAATGCTCCGATACTTTCCCGGTTGTGAGCAGATCACGGTCTGCGCTGAATCCAATAGGTGGTGAACAGTTCGCCACTGGCCTGTTTCTGAATTTTGCCCCCCAAGGCTGCGATGCGCCGCTCCCACTCCGTTAGGGGGGTGAAAATCGGTTCGGTGCCTTTGAATAGCTCGATGAGGCCCCATTGTTCCGCCCACACCGAGTCGGGATTGACCACTTCAATAATCACAGGTGCAGCCGGTCGCAACACTCGCATCAACTCTGCCCAAACCGCGTCGAAGTACTCAATCGGGTAGTAGTACAAAAATCCGGTGGCAATGGCCAGATCAAATTGCTCCGACTCGTAGTTTTCCAAATGGTGGGCGGATCCCTGTTGCATTGACTTGAACAGCTTGGAGTTAAGCTGGGGTGCCCGCGAGCGAATAAAGCGCACAATCTCACCGCTCAGCTCATGGCCGTAAAAGTAGGCTTGCCAATCGTTCCAGGGATAGGTCAGGAAGCTTACCCCACAGCCCAAATCCAAACAGGCTTCCCGTTTTTTGGGGGCACGCAGTTGCCAAAAGGGGATCCCGAGGCGTTCTTGCAGGTGATCCCGCTGCTGGGCTTGCCAAAAAGGCAGTTGCTCCAGGTCTGGGGGAAGTTGCCAACCTGGCCGACCCAGTTGAATTTCCAGCTCCCGATTGAAGCGAGCAGCCACAGAGGCAAGGTAGGGATCCCAGCGTTCCCCGGTTTGTGGTAGCTCCATCTGTTGATGGCTTTGTCGTGGATGGTTGTGGACTTAACTTGCACTTAACCTACACTACCAGGACTCTCGGCCCGTAGGCTCCCGGCTGCAGGGATCCATTCACCCAACTGTGGCTGCCGAGGATGGTGCCTGCCGGAATCTGAGCTTGGGATCCCAAACGGGTGTGGGCGCCGATGTAGCAGGGGGCGTGCAGTTGAGCGCTGGGATGGATCTCAGCCGTTTTGTGCACCCATATCCCCGGCGCCTGTTGCTGCACATCTTCCAGGGGAAAATCCGTCATTCGGCCCAGAAGAATGTCCAGTTGGCCGTGGTAGTAGCTGGCCGGCGTGCCCAGATCCCGCCAGTAGCCTGTGTGGAGATAAGCTTGCAGCCGGTGCCCTTGCCTGAGCAAATCGGGGAAGACACGCCGCTCGAAGCTGAGGGGATCCCCACTGGGGTAGTCTTTAAAAATGGCCGGATCCAAGACATAGGTGCCGGCGTTGATCGTGTCGGTGGTGAGGGTGAGGGCTTCTGCAGGGGTGGGTTTTTCCCGAAAAGATTGGATCTGGCCCCCTTCCCCAACTTCCACCAGGCCATAGGCGGTGATATCTTCCACGCGGGCGAGGGTGAGGGTGGCCATGGCCTTGCTCTGCACATGACATTGCATCAACGCCTGCAAATCCAGATCCGTGAGGATGTCGGCATTGAAGACCACCAAGGGATCCCCAGTGAAATAGGGCTGAGCCAGCACCAAAGCTCCTGCCGTATCCAAAGGCGTCTCTTCGGGAATGTAGCGGAGCTTCACCCCCAAAGCAGCGCCATCTCCCAGAGCAGCCTCAATTTGTTGGCCCAGATAACCCACGCTGAGCAAAATATCCGTCAAGCCGGCTCGGCGGCAGCGCCCGATCAGCCATTCCAAAAAGGGCACATCCAGGAGGGGCAACAAAGGCTTGGGTTGCAAAAAGGTAAAGGGCCGTAAACGAGTTCCTTTCCCACCCGCCAAGATCACCGCTTGCATAACCACCCTCAACCCCGTTCTCTTCCAAAGATATTGACATCCTCTCCGCCCAATTGCTAGGGGGGATCCATTGGGTCGAGCCAAATGTTTTCTGCTACCCAGAACGTCGATTCTCCGTTGCCCACAGAGGGATACGGATTGCCCCCCCGGGCAACACAGCACGAGTCTTGATCGCAAGTCTCAGGGGATGCCTTTCTGGAGGAGATATTTCAATCTCAATTGGGATTCATAAGCTCAATCCTGAGACAGTTGATTTGCCTTTTTTAGAGCATGTTTGGAGAATTGCGACCCGCTCGCCCCAGTCGGGAATAGCCACCCAAAGCGGCAGTGTCAGGTGATACTACCTTGCAACGGGAATTGTGACAGCCTTGGATAGCTTGGATGGATTCCAATGGGTTTGCCCTTCACCTTCATCTGAGGTTTTGCCGATGTCTGTTTCTCGACGCCGATCCCTACAAGCCCTTTTCTTGACCCTGGCCGGATGCTGGGCTCTAGGCACACACCAGGGATCCCTGCTGGCCCAAGGTAGCGATTTGTTGGCTCAAGTTCAAGAGCGGGGGGTGCTCCGGGTTTCCACCGACTCCAATTACCGGCCTCAGAGCTACCTCAATCCCGACGGCAGTTGGGAAGGATTTGACGTGGATGTGGCGCGCGAGATCGCCAAGCGCTTGGGGGTAAAGGCTGAGTTTTTGGATATCAACTTTGATGTCATCACCGCCGGATCTTGGAATGGCCGCTGGGATGTCAATGTCGGCTCCATGACCGTAACTGCCGAACGCCAGAAAGCTCTGCTGTTTACCATTCCCTACTACTACACCCCCGCCAGCTTCGTGGTCCACCAAGCCTTGACCCTGACCGATATCGCCGCTTTGGAAGGAAAGCGAGTTGGGGTGGGCACCGCCACCACCTATCAAGCCTACCTGGAGGGCAACCTCACCCTGGAAGGAGAGACCATCCAAGTTCCAGCCCCGCGGGTGGACATTCGCATCTACGACACCGATAGCCTGGCTCTGCAGGATTTGGCACTGGGGGATGGCACCCGCCTGGATGCAGTCTTGACAGCTTTGCCGACGGCTGAAAACGCCATTCGGGAAGGACTGCCCCTGAAAACTCTGGGGAATCCAGTCTACTACGAAGCCTTGGCTGTGGCCTTGGATCGCTCCAGCCCTGCCCCTTCCGAGAGCTTGCAAGCCAAAATTAACGAAATCTTAGAATCCATGCACGCCGACGGCACGCTAACAGCCCTCTCGAAGCGGTATTACGGCATTGATCTGACGAAAAAAGCTGAGTGAGCAAAGACTCTATCCCACTGGAGCAGCCCATTTACCCACCGCCTCGGGTTCGAAAAGGGATCCCGTTCCCGGTGGCCCAGGGGTTGTGGTTGGTTTTGTGGCTGCTGTTGTTGGTGTTCACCTTCAGCGGGGTACAGTTGGAGTTGGCCGGGATCCCCATCCGTACCTTGCGTCTCAACGGCAACTTTGTGCGCGAGTGGTGGTGGTTCATCTCGCAAGGGGTGGGCACTACTTTTCAACTGTCCTTGGTCTCCATCCTCTGTGCCACCACCTTGGCCTTTTTGTCGGCACTGGCGGGCCTCTCCCAGATTGCCCCTCTGAGCAGCCTCTCCGCTCTCTATGTCTCGTTGATGCGGGGCACACCTCTATTTCTGCAGTTTTTGTTTATCTACCAGGCTTTGCCGCAACTGGGTCTGGTGTTCGGCTCGTTTACTTCGGCGGTGCTGGCCTTGAGCCTGAACTATGGCGCCTACATGAGCGAGATCTTCCGGGCCGGGATCCAAGCCATTCCCATTGGGCAGCGGGAAGCTGCCTATGCCCTGGGGCTTAAGCCCTGGCAAACCCTATGGTGCATTGTTCTGCCGCAAGCTTTTCGAATTGTCTTACCGGACATTGGCAACCAATTCATCGCCATGCAGAAAGACACTGCCCTGGCCAGTGCCATTGCTTTGCAGGAGTTGATGGGCCGGGCTCGACAGGCAGGTTTGCCGCGCCAGCACTTCTTCGAGGCTTTGGTGGTGGCAGCGCTGTGGTACTGGCTGCTGACGTTGATCTTGTCATTTTTCCAGGGACGCTTGGAACGGTACCTGGCCCGCTAGAGGGGCCTGACTCTAATCCGGCCATTACTTTGGTGTCTGCTTGCATACGTTTGTGGTTGCCCACAAAGACCGGCTGTGCCGTTCGCGATAGCAGGGGGCTCCAAAAACAGCCAGAAAGCTGGGGGACATCATCCTGCACTGACCTGCCGCAGTGGGTGAAAGAGGATCCCTGCCACCTCAAGCGGAACGCCATTCAAGAGGCAGGGCTGGCCTTTCGAGAGAGCAAAGACCCGAAGTTTCGCAGCGTCAGCTAGAAATCGCAGGAGCCCCGCACTGTACCCGTAGGGTCAGTGTCGGGAGGAATGCGGAAGTTATGATAGAACCATGACCCAAGTCCTGA
>NZ_JBSRZW010000050.1:0-7546 GCF_054058015.1 Thermostichus sp. MS-CIW-30 | reverse complement strand
GCTTGGACTCCGTCCCGCTGACGCGAACAGAGATAGGCAGGATGCGATCGCTTCTTTCCTGAACCATGTTCAGGAGAGTTCAGCGTGAATGTATCGGTATCCTCACTCCTCTCTCCTCACTTCTCACTCCTCATTGTTGCTCCCCACCGCTGACGCGATACTCTGGATCAAATGGCTCAACCTCATTTTTTCCAGCAACCAGAGCCCCTCAGAGTTTTCTGTGATCCCGGTTCGCCTAACCTTGCACAATTTTCTCTGTTACGCTCACGCCGTTTTGGATCTGCGCGGGATCCACACCGCCTGTATCTGTGGCCCCAATGGGGCAGGCAAGTCTGCCCTGCTCGATGCCCTCACCTGGGGCCTTTGGGGGCAAAGCCGGGCTAGCAATGACAGCGATCTCATCCGCAAGGGGGCCAGCGAAGCCTGGGTAGAGGTGATCTACCGCTCCCGAGGACAAACCTACCGCATCCTGCGCAGCCGTCATCTATCGGGCGAGGGATCCCTGGAGTGGCAAATTCAAACCGGAGAAACCGACGGCCAACCTCGCTGGCGTAGCTTGACCCGCCGCGGCATGCGCGCCACCCAACAGGCCATTCAAAGTCAGCTCAGCCTCGACTACGAGACCTTTATTCACTCCGCCTATCTGCGACAAGGACAAGCGGATGCCTTCACCCTGAAGCGTCCCAGCGAGCGCAAGCAAATTTTGGCCGACATGCTCAAGCTGGGGCAGTACGATCTGCTGGCCGACCGCTGCCGGGAACGGGCACGCAGCGCCAAGCTCAAAGCGGATCTGCTCCAAGAGCGCCTGCAGCAGCTCGACCAACAACAGGCCCACCTTGGCCAAATCCAAGCCGAACTGGAGCAACTCCAACAACAGCAAACTCATCTGCAGCAGCTCCTAGCCCAGCAACAGCAGGAATTGCAAGCCCTAGAGCGCCTCTACGAACATCGCTGCATCCTGCAGGAGCGCCACCAACACCTTACCCAACACTTGCAAAAGCTCGGCGCCAACCTGCAGCACACCGAGCAACAGTGGCGTGCCCAGCGACAGCACCTGCTCCAGTTGGAAGAGCTGATCGCCCAGAGTGAAGACATCCTGGCGGGCTACGAACGCTACCAAGCCCTGATGGCCCAAGATCGCCATCTCCACCACCTCTTCGAGCAACAGCAGCATCTGCTCCAAGAACGCCAAAAGCTGCAAGCCCGGCAAGCAGAGCAGCAACAGCAGCAACTGCGCAAGATGCAACGGCTGCAACAGGAGTTGGCCACCTGCCAAGCTCAGGCCCAAGCCGATGCCCAATTGCTGGCAGAACAGGAGCGCATCGAAATCGGCCTGCGCCACTACCAGCAAGCTCAAGAGCGTCTCCAGGCCTTGAACCAAGCCCAAGCGCAAGCCGCCATCCTTCTCCAGCAGCAACAGCATTGGCAAGAGCAAATCCGCCGCGAGCGGGAACGTCTGCAAGCCCGCCTCCAGCTTCTCAGCCAGCAACTGCAAAGCCAGGAAACTCTAGCCCAGCAGCAGCAGCACCTGGAGCAGAAAATTGCCGAAGGAGAGGCCGCCTTGGCAGAGCTGGAGCGACGGCGTCTCTACCAGCAGCAGGTGTTGGAAAAAGTCCAAGAACGACGGCTGTTCGTGCAAAAGCTCCAGGAACGCCAGCGGGTTCTCCAGCAACAGTGGCAACAGGAAGAAGAACGCTGCCGCCTGTTGGTGACCACCTGGGAGGAAGGTCAAGAGGTGTTTTCCGCTCAAAGTGCTCCGCGCAGCGAACGAGATCAGGTCACCCCCACTTTGGCGAGGGTGACGGCCCTTGTCGAGGAGGCAGCAGAACAAGAGAAGGGATCCCCGGCCCTATCTTCTGTCGGCCAGCCTGCAGAGCCATCCCCTGCAACGCCGACAGCAGAGCCGCAGGGATCCGGCTTTATGGCTCCGCAACGCCGTCGCCACTGGACTTGCCCCCTCTGCGCCCGTCCCCTCAGCCCGCGCCTGCGGGATGTGGTGCTGAAAAAACACCGCGAGCGTCAAGAAGAAATTGCCGGCGAACTGTTTGTTATCCGCGAACAACTGGCGGTGGCCGACCGGGAGATTGAACTCTTGCAAGCAGAATACCACCGTCTCAGCCAAGAACTGGCCACCTGGGATGAGCGCCTGCATCTGCAAGGGCGATTGCAACAGCAGTGGGAAGCCGAGCAGGAACGCCGCCGGCAAATCCAGCTCTGGCAAGCAGAAGCGGCAGAGTTGAGGGAAATCCTCGACCGGGAAGCTTACGCTCAAGAAGCTCGGCAACAGCTCCAGCAGATCCAGCAGGCCCTGCAACAACTGGGCTATGACGAGCGCGAGCACGCCTTACAACGAGGAGAACTGGAGCGCTGGCGCTGGGCCCTGGGCCGCTCTCAGGAACTCCGCAAGGCCCAGGAGCGCCGCTCTCACCTATGGGAGCAAATCGCCTCCCTACAGGCACAACTGGAAACCCTGCAACAGGTGGGATCCAAGGACTCCGTCCCGCCAGTGGGATCGGATTCTCCCCTGGCGGAGCGGTTGGCTCAGGTGGAACAGGTGTTAAACCACCTGGGCTACGATGGATCCCTGCACCAGCAGGTGAAAGCCGAACTGGCCCAAGCGCAACTCTGGCCGGTGCGCCTGCAAGCCCTACAGGTGGCCCGCCAGGAACTGCCGGAGGTGGCAGCCCGCACCCAAGCCTTATCCCAACGCCTACAGGAAAGCCGCCAGCACTTTGCCCAGGCCACCCAAGAGTTGGAACGGCTTCAGCAACAACTGGCGGAGCATCCCGAGGTTTTGCCTGCTCAGCTGGAAGGGATCCGCCAAACCCTGCGGGAGCACCGCCGGCGGCTGGATGAGGTGCTGTCTCAGATAGGGGCCGCCCAACAACGGCTACAACAGGCGGTTCAACAGCAGGCGGAACAGGCCGAGCTGGAACAGCAACTGCAACAGGCCCGCCGCCAGCAGCAGGTGTACCAAGAGCTGGCCAATGCCTACGGCCGCAACGGCATCCCCGCCCTGATCGTCGAAAATGTCCTGCCCGAGCTGGAAGCCCAGGCCAACCAGATCCTGGCCCGCCTTACCCAACACCGCCTGCACCTGCAATTGGTTACCCAGCGCTCCGGGCGACGCTATTGCTCACCGGCCAAGCTGTCCTCCGTAGCGGGACGGAGTCCCTATGACACCCTTGACATTCTCATTGCCGATCCCCACGGCACCCGCCCCTACGAGACTTACTCCGGTGGAGAAGCCTTCCGCATCAACTTCGCCATTCGCCTGGCCTTGTCCCGCCTGCTCACCCAGCGCTCGGGATCCGACCTGCAAACCTTAATCATCGACGAGGGGTTTGGATCCCAGGATGCCACCGGACGCGCCCAACTGCTGGCCGCCATCAACGCCATCGCCCCCGACTTTGCCTGCATCTTGGTGATTACCCACATCCCCAGCCTGCAGGATGCTTTCCCCCACCGCATCGAGGTACAGCCCTCTCCCCAGGGATCCCGCCTCTCCATTCGCGGCTAGTCCCTTCAGGAGTTGCCGGCACGATTTTGCAGCCACTGCTGCAACAGGGGCACCAGAGTCTCGCTGAGTTGGTTCCACTGGTCGGGCTTCTGGACGGTGGTCAGCAGCTCCACTCGCTCGCCTCGGATCACCAGAAAGCCAACTGGCTCGATGCGCACCCCACCCCCCGCTCCCCCGAACAGACTGGCCGGATCCCCGCCGTTGCCGCGACAGCCAGGAGCAGTCTTTCCAAAGTTACCCCCTCCCCCACCCAAGCCAAAATGCAAGGACATGTAAGGGACAATAATCGTCTCACCAATAGTGATCGGCTGACCAAAGGTTTGTCCCGTTTCCGCCAAAACCTTCAGCTTGCCGAGCACCGCCTCCAGCACCGATTCCACGTTGAAGTCGGATCCCATCTCGGTTGACTTGCCCACCAGACGCTCGGGCAAATGGCGCGCAGTACCTTCCCAGGCTAGTGCAGCCACGCCCAAGAGAGAAAGCCCAAGAAACTCCCCTAATCTTCGTCCGGCGAGCCGGAATAGAGATCTTCCAAACGGCTGCGAGCTTCTTCCAAGCTGGCCGAGCGAATCACCAGTAGAGGCTCCTCGGTGAGGTTGCCATCTTCATCCAGCAGCTCTGGGTGAGGGATCCGCTTGCGGGCACGACGAGGAGAGGCCTTGCGCTCTTCCACGCCCAGTGTGATGACATTGGTAACCAAGTTGCGCAGGGCCAAAAAGGCAATGGCCATAAAAGCGATGAGGTAGAGAATCTGCAGCATTACAGGTCGGGGGAGGGGTGAATATGGCGAAATTGACGGCCCAATTCGGCACATTTCATAAGCAGGCGATGCCATTTTGCCATCAGCCCAGGGTCGATGCCAACCTCTTGATCGGACGCCTGATAAAGCGCTTTGGCTACCTGTAGCTCCGCCTGGGCAGCCAAAACCTCTTCCAGCAAGGACTGCTGCTCTTCTGGGCTGATCAATTCCAGGGTCTCTTCCTGCAAAAAGCGGCGAGAACGCTCAAACCAGTAGCGGTAGTCCTCCAACAGTGGCCCCAGAATCTCTCGCAACAGCTCAGATTTGCTCATGGCCTGGGATCCCTCCACAACTGGTTTGGATGAAAAAATCTTAGCAGAACTTAACCTTCTCTCGCCACGGGAGAGCGGGATTCCAGGTAGGCTTCCATCTCCAGCATCAGGGCTTCGATCTGAGGCAGCAATTCCAGGGCCTGCTCTTGCCAGTAGCCCCGCTGGTGGGCTTCCAGCAGCCGCTCGCTCATGTCCCGCAGCGCCCAGGGGTTGCGGGATCGCAGGAACTCCTGGACTTGGGGATCCAATAGGTAGGCGCGGGCCAGGCCGGCGTACATGAAATCCGGCACAGCATGGGTGGTGACGTCGTAGGCAAAGAGGTAGTCCAGGGTGGCAGCCATCTCGAAGGCGCCCTTGTAGCCGTGGCGCATCACGCCGGCAATCCACTTGGGGTTGATCACGCGGGCGCGATAGACGCGGTCAATTTCTTCGGCCAGGGTGCGGATCTTAGGGTTGTGGGGACGGGCGTGATCCCCGAAGTAAATCCGCGGGTTGCGGCCCTGGAGCGTTCGCACTGCCGCCACCATCCCCCCTTGAAACTGGTAGTAGTCATCGGAGTCCAGCAGGTCGTGCTCGCGGTTGTCTTGGTTGTGGAGCACAATTTGCAGGTGGGCCAATTGCCGCCGCAGGGCTTCGGGGGCCGGCTCTCCCTCGCCATCGGCCCGGTAGGCGTAGCTGCTCCAGTTGAGGTAGGCGCGGGCCAGATCCGCTTCTGTTTCCCAGTTTTGCGCCTCGATCAGCCCCTGTAGGCCGGCCCCGTAGGCCCCTGGCTTGGAACCGAAGATGCGCAGCCGCGCCCGCTCCGCCGCTGCTTGCGTTGGGATCCCTTGCTCCTGCCAGTACTGGGTATCGGCCAGCACGTGGGCCCGCAGGGGATTGTCGGCTTCTGGCTCCTCCAGGTCAGCCACGGCCTGCACGGCCCGGTCAAACAGGGCAATCAGATTGGGAAAGGCATCGCGAAAGAAGCCAGAAATGCGCAAGGTTACATCCACACGGGGGCGGCCCAAAACCGCTACAGGCAGGATCTCGATGTCCACCACCCGTCCTCCATCCCAGCGGGGTTTGACCCCCAAGAGCGCCAGGGCCTCGGCCCAATCGTCGCCGCCAGTTCTTAGAGTTGAAGTGCCCCAAACGGATAGGCCCAGGCGACGGGGATATTCCCCCTGCTCTTGCACGTAGCGCTCCACCAGCCGCTCGGCGGCCAGTGAGCCGACCTGCCAGGCGGTGGGGGTGGGGATGGCGCGAATGTCCACCGAGTAAAAGTTGCGCCCCGTGGGCAACACGTCCACTCGGCCTCGGGTGGGGGCGCCGGAAGGGCCGCTGGGCACATAGCCGCCCCCTAGCCCATGCAGCAGGTTCTCCAGCTCCTGGGGGGTTTGCTGCAGGCGCGGCAGCAGATCCGTCTCGATCCAATGCAGCACCTGCCTGGCTGCTGGCCCCGGCGGCGGATCGTAAGGGATCCCTTGCAGCCGCTGGGCAATCCAGCGACGGGCTTGTGCCTCCAGGGCGGCAACCCCATCTCCGATGTGGCGAAAGTTCTCGCCCATAGACCTTGAGGTTTTCCCAGGCCGGCTGCCAGCGGCTAATTCTTCAGATAGACCGCCGCCCCTAGGCCGACCAACATTTCCTCAGGGGTAATTTTGCCATCTTGGTTGGTATCCAGGGCATCGAAAACGCGATCTGCCCCCATCCACTCCTCGCGGGTGATGAAGCCATCCCCATCCAGGTCGTAGAGGCGGAAGACATCCTGGGCGGCGTGGGTAATGGTTTCCTTGGCACCCTCCAGCTTCTGCAGCCGCTCGGTGAGCAGTTTTTCCAGCACCTCCAGCGCTTTGGAGAAGCCCTGGATCCCTTCTTCCAGCTTTTCTGAGGCCATGCGGTTTTCCCGGTGCATCTGGTCGAAGGTAGCTCGATCCATCACCAGGCGCGGGATGTCCATTTTCTTGGCTTTTTCCGGATCCAGTTTGCGCTCCAGGTAACCCTCGGTGTTCTGCAGCTCCGCCAGCAAGGCGGGCGAGATGGTCAGGAGATCACAGCCGGCCAACTCGATGATCTCCCCGATGTTGCGGAAGCTGGCCCCCATCACTTCCGTCGGAAAATCGTATTTGCGGAAGTAGTTGTAAATCTGGGTCACCGACTGCACCCCCGGATCTTCGGCAGGGGGATAGCTCTCCCGGCCCGTGTGTTTCTTGTACCAATCCAAGATGCGGCCTACAAAGGGCGAGATCAGCTTCACCCCCGCTTCGGCGCAGGCTATGGCTTGGTGCAAGCCAAACAACAGGGTGAGGTTGCAATGGATCCCTTCTTTCTCCAGGATCTCGGCAGCTCGGATCCCTTCCCAAGTCGAGGCAATTTTAATCAGCACCCGCTTGGGATCCGCTCCTGCCGCCTTGTAGAGCTCGATCAAATGGCGGGCTTTGGCAACTGTGGCTTCTGTGTCGTAAGAGAGGCGGGCATCCACCTCCGTCGAGACCCGGCCAGGAATGATGGACAAAATGCGCACGCCAAAGGCCACGGCCAGTTGATCGATGGCGTGGGCCACCACGGTTTTGATGTCGGCTTTGGATCCCAGTTCTTGGCGGGCCTTGAGCAAGGTTTCATCGACAATGCCCTGATACTGAGGCATTTGGGCTGCAGCCGTGATCAATGAGGGATTGGTGGTGGCATCCTGCGGCTTAAAGCTCTCGATGGCGTTGATATCCCCCGTATCAGCCACCACGACAGTCATCTGTCGCAATTGCTCCAGCAAGCTCTTGCTCATGTTCGGCTCCTTGAGATTGCGCTACGCGCCGCTTCTGCGACCTAGTTTCAGTGTTACCCATCCCATTCAGGGATCCCGGTAGACATGAGATTGTCTTAATTCTGATACATTCACGCTGAACTCTCCTGAACATGGTTCAGGAAAGAAGCGATCGCATCCTGCCTATCTCTGTTCGCGTCAGCGGGACGGAGTCC
>NZ_JBSRZW010000049.1:0-8445 GCF_054058015.1 Thermostichus sp. MS-CIW-30 | reverse complement strand
GAAGGGGATGCGGATTTTAACGGTGCGAAGGTGATTGCGCTTTTGGGGGCTGCCGTAAACCAGCCTAGAGGTTCGGGCCTGTTTTGTTCTCTGGTAGAGCAGAGCAGGCTCAGGGCTACTGAAAGCCTGCTCCGTACCGCTTAGCGGTCGGAGCCGGGTAGTTTACAGATCAGAGCTTTGCGGGATACTGCCATTCTGTTTGGCAACGAGCAGGATGCAATCGCTGCAGCCCTGGGCAACAGTGTATGGCTTCGCCATGCAAGCCATAGCCATTCCAAACTGGATTGGGACACTCCCCAAGCGTTCCGCGCTGCTTCCGCGACCACTCCCAGGGGAAGAGGGAAGTTAGGAAGCGATGCAACTTAAAGCTGTTCGTCAGCTGCTGCTGGAGAGGCTGCTGGGGCCGGCCATAATGGGAAAACGCCATCCTGGCTGTGGCGGAATCCTTTGCGAGAGCTTGCCTGCATCCATGCTGGAACACGACATTGTCATCATTGGGGGAGGGCTGGCCGGTTGCCGAGCGGCTTTGGAGGTTATGCGACGGGATCCCAGCCTCGACCTGGCCTTGGTGTCCAAAACCCATCCCATTCGCAGCCACTCGGTAGCAGCCCAAGGGGGCATTGCCGCCGCCTTACAAAATGTTGATCCGCAAGATTCCTGGGAGGCTCATGCCTTCGATACCGTCAAGGGATCCGACTACCTAGCGGATCAAGATGCGGTGGAGATTCTAGCCCGGGAAGCCCCTGAGGTGATCATCGACCTGGAACACCTGGGGGTCTTGTTCTCCCGCCTGCCGGATGGCCGCATTGCCCAGCGGGCCTTTGGGGGACACAGCCACCCGCGCACCTGTTATGCCGCCGACAAAACCGGGCAAGCCATTTTGCACGAGTTGGTGAGCAACCTCAAGCGTTTTGGGGTCAAGCTCTACAGCGAATGGTATGTGCTGGATCTGATCCTGGCAGAAAACCAAGTCCAGGGCGTGGTGATGTTGGAGCAGGCCAGCGGGCGGCTGGAAGTGCTGCGGGCCAAGGCGGTTATGTTGGCTACAGGCGGCTATGGGCGCATCTACAACTCCACTTCCAACGACTTTGCTTCCACCGGCGATGGCATGGCGATGGTGGCGCGGGCCGGCCTGCCTCTGCAGGATATGGAGTTTGTGCAGTTTCATCCCACGGGCCTGTATCCGGTGGGGGTGTTGATCTCAGAGGCAGTGCGTGGAGAGGGGGCCTATCTGATCAATGGGAAGGGGGAGCGCTTCATGGCCGCCTATGCCCCCAGCCAGATGGAATTGGCCCCACGGGATATCACGTCGCGGGCAATTGTCACGGAGGTGCGGGCCGGGCGCGGTATTGACGGCAAAGATTTTGTCTACTTGGATCTGCGGCATCTGGGGGCAGAAAAGATCCACACTCGGCTGCCCTTCTGTTGGGAGGAGGCCCATCGCCACTTGGGCATCGATGCGGTTGTCGATCCCATTCCGGTGCGACCGACGGTGCACTACTGCATGGGTGGGATCCCGGTGACGGTGGATGGGCAGGTGTTGCGGGATGTCCAAACCCGTGTGGAAGGGCTGTTCGCTGCCGGTGAAACGGCCTGTGTTTCGGTGCATGGGGCCAACCGGCTGGGCAGCAACTCTCTCCTGGAGTGCATTGTTTTCGGGCGGCGCACAGGGGCAGCCCTGGTAGAGGCCGTCAGAGGTCGAGCCTTGCCGAAAGTGGACGAGGGATCCCTACTCAAACAGGCCGCCAGCCGGATTGCCGGGCTCCTGGAACGATCAGGGAAGAGCCGCATTGATCAGGTGCGGCGGCAATTTCAAGATTGCATGACCGAGCATTGCGGCGTCTACCGCACCGAATCGGTTCTCCAAGAAGGGATCCAAACATGGCAACAGATCCGCCAGCGTTACGAGCGGGATTTGCATTTGGACGATCGGGGCAAGGTGTGGAACACCGAGCTGATCGAAGCGCTGGAGCTGGACAACCTCATGACGGTGGGGGCTTTGATCCTCGCCAGCGCCCTGGAACGGCGGGAAAGCCGTGGCTCCCACGCGCGGGAAGATTACCCCCAACGGGATGATCAACGGTTTTTACAACACACCTTGGCTGCCTTTCGCGAGGGATCCCCTCAGATCAGCTATCGCCCCGTGGTGATCACCCGGTTTCCCCCTCAGGAGCGAAAATACTAACTTTCCAGAGGCCTCCCAGGCCGATTAGGATTGCTCTATCGTTCCCGTTAGCAGGATGGAGCCCCTTTCAAAATTATCCAATATCTAGGGATTCTATCTTCGCCAGCTTGAAATCTCGTCTACTGCCGGAGGGCCAGCCATGCAAGAAACCCTGGAGAAAGCAGCCGTCGCCCTGCAAGCGGAGCTGAATCTGGAGCCTTTTTGGATGCCCTTTACGGCCAATCGGCAATTTAAAGCCAACCCGCGCCTGTTGGTTGCCGCCCGAGACATGTACTACACCAGCCACGATGGCCGCCAAATCCTAGATGGGACTGCCGGGCTGTGGTGTGTGAATGCTGGCCACTGTCGTCCCCCGATTGTGGAAGCAATCCAACAGCAGGTGGCCCAACTGGACTACGCCCCAGCTTTTCAAATGGGCCATCCCAAAGCCTTTCAACTGGCAGAGCAGCTCATCCAGCTCACTCCTGCCGGACTGGATCACGTTTTTTTCACCAACTCTGGCTCTGAGGCGGTGGATACGGCCCTGAAAATGGCCATCGCCTACCATCGCTTACGCGGACAGGGATCCCGGCAGCGGCTGATTGGCCGGGAACGGGGCTACCACGGCGTTGGCTTTGGGGGCATCTCGGTCGGGGGCATCTCCAACAACCGCAAGTTTTTTGGCAGCCTCATTCCCGGCGTAGACCACCTACCCCACACCCACAACCTGGAGCAAAACGCCTTTAGCCGCGGCCTGCCTCGCTGGGGATCCCACTTGGCAGAAGACTTGGAGCGGATCGTCGCTCTCCACGATGCCAGCACGATTGCAGCGGTGATCGTAGAGCCGGTTGCCGGTTCAACGGGGGTGTTGCTGCCGCCGGTGGGCTATTTGGAAAAGCTGCGGGCCATTTGCGACAAATACGGCATTCTGCTCATCTTCGATGAGGTGATCACCGGCTTTGGGCGTCTGGGATCCCCTTTTGCGGCCAATTACTTTGGGGTGGTGCCGGATCTGATTTGCTGTGCCAAGGGCCTCACCAATGGCACCATCCCGATGGGCGCAGTGATCGTCAAGCAAGAGATCTACAGCGCCTTCATGGAGGCTGCTGGTTCCGCTGATGACCTGCACCGTCCAGGGGACAACAGCAGGACGCTGTCCTGGAGCCCCATCGAGTTTTTCCACGGCTACACCTACTCCGGCCACCCAGTTGCCAGTGCCGCCGGCTTGGCTACCCTGAACCTGTATCGAGAAGAAGGCTTGTTCGAGCGGGCTGCCAACCTCGCTCCCCTCTGGGAGGAGGCTCTCCATTCCCTGCGCGGCTTGCCTCATGTCATCGATGTGCGCAACCTCGGCTTGGTGGGGGCAATTGAATTGGAAGGGATCCCTGGCCGACCGACAGCGCGGGCTTTTGAAGCTTTTTTGCGCTGCTACGAACGTGGGGTATTGATTCGCACTACAGGTGATACCATTGCCCTTTCCCCGCCTTTGATCATCGAGGAAGCCCATATTGAACACCTGATCGCCACCCTGAAGCGAGTTCTTCAAGAGCTACCTTAGTCCTGAATCGACAAGAGAGACTGCCTGAGGGAGTTAGAAGCTTCTGGGGCTGGGCGTCGGCGAAGGACTGGGAGAGGGACTGGGTCTGGGCGAAGGGGATACCGAGGGAAAGGGATTGGGGGTGCCGGTCGGCGTTGGCGAGGGGGAGGGACTGGGCGCAGGCAACACCCGTAAAGGAGCTTTGGCCGAAGCAATTCGGCCCTGGGTATCCGCCACCATTGCCGTCACCTCATAATCCCCGGTGGGAGCAGAAGTGGGAATGGTGATGGGGATGGTGCCAATGCAGGCTCTGCTGTTGGGCTGACAGCCGACGGCAGCGGCAGTGAAATCAAAGGTGAGGGTGAGGGGGCTTTGTCGGATTTCCACCCGGAAGCTGATGCCGGCCCCCAAACCTGCAGGAGTCGTCACGGCCACCAGCACGTTGAAGGGTACCGTCTGTCGCGCGTCCGTCAGGGCCACCACGGCAATCGAAGGCGGCTCTGCTGCAAAGGAAGCAGTGGGAGAGGGGCTGGGAGTGGGGAAAGGATTAAAGAGGGGAGTGGAAGTGGGGGTTGGGGTGAGCAGCGGCGTAGGGACAGGACTGGGGATGAGGAAAGGAGTGGGCGTTGGAGCCACCACCGCTATCGGCGTGATGGTAACCGCAGGCTGTTCGCCGGCATCTTCTTGGCAAGCCACCAGTGACAACGACAGAAGAGCGGCTACACTGGCCCTTATTACAGAGGAGGCTGCTAACGTCCAGCTCTGACGGAACCTATGGGGCTGCTGTCTCATGGGGTTTGACTCCTCACAACACAAAGCTTTGGGATCCTGCCGGTTCTGGGAGAGCCGAGCCTTGGTGGTGTCCAACTCAAAAACTCGGCCAGGCTGCTTCTCAGCCACAGCAGCGCTTACACGCTGCTAACACTATAGATAGAGTCTTAGCTTTTTGCAAACCCCACCTGTGGACTCCCCCTTTGGGGGTGAAGCCAGATAGAGGGGAATGACCTGGGCCGAGTTAGACTGGTAAGCGTGACAGCAAGACGAGGATCCATGGCAGCAAGGGCGGGAGCAGAACCATCTTCTGGCTGTGGAGAAGCAGAGGGGCAGACTGCCGTTGGCGTTGATGCCCTGTACCCCTCAGAAAACATCAGCGGGGCGGGGTATGCCCGGGAAGAGCTGCAAGAGGCTTGCGGGGTCTTTGGCATCCTGGCTCCAGGAGAGGAGGTGGCCAAGCTGGCCTACTTTGGCCTATTTGCCTTGCAGCATCGCGGCCAAGAATCGGCAGGGATCGCCACTTTTGAGGGATCCTTTTGCCGGGTTCACAAGGCGATGGGCTTGGTCTCCCAGGTCTTCGACGAGGTGAACTTGGCCCAACTGACCGGGGATCTGGCGGTTGGTCACACCCGCTACTCCACCACTGGATCCAGCCGCGTGGCCAATGCTCAGCCGGTGATCGTGGAGACTCGCCTGGGGCCGCTGGCTCTGGCCCACAACGGCAATTTGGTCAATGCGGAAGAGCTGCGGAAGGAACTGGAGGCCGCCGACCGGCACCTAACCAGCAGCACCGACTCCGAGTGTATTGCCCACGCCATTGCCCAGGCGGTGAACCAAGGTCAAGATTGGATCGCGGCCACTTGCCAAGCTTTGCGCCGCTGTCAGGGGGCTTTTAGTCTGGTGATCGGCACGCCAGAGGGCCTGATCGGGGCACGGGATCCCTATGGGGTGCGTCCGCTGGTGTTGGGGCTTTTGAGCAGCAACCCCGCTCTGGATGAGCTGCTGCAGTCAGAGATGCTGGAGATCATCTGCAGCGACGGCACCCTCAGCCACCCCGAGGCCGAGCCGCTGCATTACGTGTTGGCTTCAGAAACCTGTGCTTTGGATATCATTGGGGCCGACCCTCTGCGGCAGGTGGAGCCGGGAGAGTTGGTGTGGATCAGCCGTCAGGGGCTGCAATCGGTGCGTTGGGCGGAGGCCACCCCCAAGTTGTGCATCTTCGAGATGATCTACTTCGCCCGCCCCGACAGTTGGATGCATGAGGAAAGCCTCTACTCCTACCGGGTGCGTTTGGGAGAACAACTGGCCAAGGAGGCCCCGGCAGAGGCCGACTGGGTGATCTCCGTTCCCGATTCCGGCACGCCGGCAGCCATTGGCTATGCTCGCCAGTCGGGGATCCCTTACACCGAAGGGCTGATCAAAAATCGCTACGTGGGCCGCACCTTTATCCAGCCCACCCAATCCATGCGGGAGCGGGGCATTCGCATGAAGCTCAACCCCCTGGAGGACGTGCTGCGGGGGAAGCGGATTGTTATTGTGGACGACTCAATTGTGCGGGGCACCACCAGCCAGAAAATCGTCAAGGCCCTGCGCCAGGCGGGGGCTACCCAGGTCCACATGCGCATTTCCAGCCCCCCGGTCACCCATCCCTGCTTCTACGGCATCGATACCGATAGCCAGGATCAGTTGATTGCTGCCCAGCATTCCGTAGAGGAAATCGCCGAGAAGATTGGAGTGGATTCTTTGGCCTACCTGAGCTGGGAAGGCATGCTGGCTGCCACGGGCCGGGATCCCAACTCGTTCTGCTCCGCTTGCTTTACCGGCCACTACCCCATCCCCATCCCAGAAGGGCTGAAGCGCTCCAAGCTGGCCCTGGAACTGGTGGCTACTGGCAAGAGCCGCTAGGCTGCTCATGGATCCCCGCTAGACTGAGAAGAAGAATTGCTTGGGGCAAGCCATGACTTTTCGCCTACGCCAATTGGGGGATCCCATCCTGACGCAAGTGGCCGAGCCGGTGACGGAGTTCAAAACGCCGGCCTTGCAGGATCTTATAGAAGGTATGCTGGCTACCCTGAAAGAGGCGCAGGGGGTGGGCTTGGCTGCTCCTCAGGTGGGATCCCTGCTCCAAGTGCTGATCGTGGCCTCTCGTCCCAATCCCCGCTACCCGGAAGCGCCGCAAATGCAGCCTCTGGTGATGGTTAACCCCCGTCTGCTGGCTTGCAGTTCTGACCAGGTGCTGGGTTGGGAAGGCTGCTTGAGTGTGCCCAATTGCCGTGGTCTGGTGGCCCGCGCCCGCGAAGTGGAGGTGGAGTATTACACTCCAGAAGGCGTTCAGCAAAGGGTGGTCTGGCAGGATTTTCCGGCGCGGATCTTTCAGCACGAATACGATCACCTGATGGGTCGGGTGTTCCTGCAGCGGCAGCCTCGGCAACTGCTTACCGAAGCCCAGTACCAAGCCCAGATTTTGGGTCAGCCCGCCTGAGGGATCCCACCATGCCCTACATGGTTATCTACGACGGCCTCTGCAACCTCTGTGCCACCGGCGTTCAGCTCTTGGAGCAACTGGATCGCGGACGGCAGTTTTGCTATGCCCCCATGCAAGATGCTTCTACCCTGGCCCAATGGGGGATCCCACCGGAGCAGGTGGAGCTGGGGATGATTCTCATCGATCTGGAGCACTCAGAGCGCCGCTGGCAGGGATCCGCTGCCATTGAACAAATTGCCGCCCTTTTGCCGAGCGGGGAGGTGTGGCTGGCTCTGTACCGCAACTTTCCTGGCTTGAAGGTTCTGGGGGATCGAGGCTACGAACAGATCCGGGATCACCGCTACGAGTGGTTTGGCCGCCGCAACACCTTGTATTTGTCTGCCTACCCTGCTTGTGTTGCCTGCCGGGATCCCTTGGCCGAGGCTGAGGGAAAAGCTGCAGCACCAGCCGCCGGCAAGGCAGAAGCAAGCCGATAGCCAAAATGGAAGTTCCCTCTTCCTCAGCTCGCTATCTTGGATCAGGGAATTTGAAAAAGGATTGAATTCCTGTATCAAAGGTTAACCTTTCTAAGGGAATTCCCTGAACTGGTCTTGACCCTCTCTAAGCCCATAGCGAGAATAGGAACAAAGCAGCCAAAGGGGGGATGAGGCGTGCCTACAGTTACTGATAAAGATCTGGGCAATATCGATTGCAGTTTAGAGATCCTCCAGCCGGTTTTGAGAGGCAAGGATCCCAGAAGTGCAAACGGCGCCATCAAATGTTTTAGCCATTACAACGGAAAAGGCAGAGAGCTTCTCCTCCAAACCCTAAACCAACCTCTGGATTGGGAAAAGCAGTTTGCTCTCTGGACAACCCTAATGGATTCGGGTGATCCCCAACTTATCCAAATCGCGAAAGCCTATCCGGTTACCCTTCGTCCGGTGGGAGATCTGGGGGCAAAATTGGAGGCTGGCGAGCGAGATTTCCGCTGGGCGGATTTGAGAAAGGCCAACCTCAGTCAGCGAGATCTGAGTGGGGCAGACTTGAGAGGAGCAAACCTAAACCGCGCGAGACTGAGCCAGGTGAATCTCAGCCATGCCAACCTGAGCGGAGCCAATCTAACTCAAGCAGACCTCAGCGGGGCCGATCTGAACGGAGCCAACCTGAGCGGAGCCAACCTCCTGGGCACCAACCTCATCGGCGCCAGCTTGCTGGGGGCCAACCTAACGGACGCCAACTTGAGGTGGGTTGTCATTTCTCCCAAAACGCAGATGGATCCCAAGTGGCACCTGGTGTGGACAATCATCAACGGCGTTGCCCAGGGGGAAAGCCTAGCCCAAGCCGACTTGAGCGGAGCCAACTTGGAGCGGGCCGACCTGAGGGGAAGAGACCTGACGCGAGCAAATCTCAGAGGGGCGAGGCTGGCCGCGGCCAACTTGAGAGGAGCCAACCTCAGCCAAGCCAACCTCAGCGAGGCCAACTTGGAGGGGGCCGACTTGACTCAGG
>NZ_JBSRZW010000048.1:0-8686 GCF_054058015.1 Thermostichus sp. MS-CIW-30 | reverse complement strand
CAGGACTTGGGTCATGGTTCTATCATAACTTCCGCATTCCTCCCGACACTGACCCTACGGGTACAGTGCGGGGCTCCTGCGATTTCTAGCTGAAGATGGTATCCATACAGACGGTAAAAATACGGGATCCTTTGAAGTTTCGGGAGGAGTGAAGCAGATGTGGTCTAGGGTTACTTCGCGTCGTGTTGCCCAATCAATTGCGGTGCTAGTTTTTGGTTTGGTGCTTTTGGTTTCTCTGCAAGGGCGCGGCTCCAGAAGAACTCTTTTGCCAATACTTACACCTGTGCCCACACCGACCCCGACTTCAACACCCACAGCCACGCCAACACCGACGCCCACGCCGGGAGGCTGTGATCCCAACGCCAACCTGATCCCAGTTGGCACTGTCCAGGGCACTGGCTTCACTTCCCCCCTGGTGAACCAAACAGTCACGGTTTCTGGAATCGTAGTAGGAGACTTTGAAAATGAGGGGGTGGCTGGCCAAACCTATCTCCAGGGCTACTACCTACAAGATGATGGTGACGGGAATCCCGCCACATCAGATGGCATCTTCGTTTTCAGTGGCACAGCTAATAACGTCAGGCTTGGGGATAGGGTTCAGGTGACCGGAACGGTTGCTGAGTTCCGCCAGCAAACCCAGCTCTCCAACGTCACCAGCTTTACTGTCTGTAGCTCTGACAATCCGTTGCCGGCCCCAGTGCAGATCTCTCTACCGCTGACTGCGGAGCAAAGGGAAGCTCTGGAAGGAATGCTGGTCACATTTGGAAATCAGCCCCTGTTTGTAACCGACTCCTTCTTGCTGGGACGCCACGGGGAGCTGAGTGTGGCCACAGAGCGGTTGTTCACTCCTACGCAAATTGCGGCTCCCAGCCAGGCAGCTGCCATTCAAGCGGAAAACGACCGAAAGCGGATTCGCATTGATGACCGGCTGCTCACCCAAAACCCAGATCCGGTTATCTACCCCACTCCGGGTGGCCTGAGCGCGGCTAACACTGTGCGCGGCGGCGATCGCGTCAGCAACATCACCGGGATCATGACCCAGTTGCGAGGCCGGAATGTCAGTGGCGATGTGGATGCGACCATCGACTACCGTATCCACCCCAATGATCCCAACAACTTGCCCAGGTTTACAGCCACCAACCCTCGCCCGCAAAACCCACCCTCAGTAGGGGGCTCCCTGAGGGTAGCTAGCTTTAACCTGTTCAACTACTTCAACACCTTCGGCAACGCCTGCTTCCCCAATAACTCCTCCTGTCGGGGAGCCAGCAACGCCACCGAGTTCACCCGCCAGCGGGATAAGCTCATCGAGGCTATTCGCCGCATGGATGCCGATATCGTAGGCCTCAACGAGTTAGAAAACGATGGATACGGTTCGAATAGTTCCATTCAGGATTTGGTGAACGGGCTCAACCAGGTCATGGGGGCAGGAACCTACGCCTTTGTGAATGTTGGAGTGCCCAACCTGGGCGGCGATGCCATCACCAACGGCTTTATCTACAAGCCAGCTACGGTTGAAATTGCCCCCGGCACTAACCCGGCCTTCCTGGACACAGGGGAATTCACCCAAGGCCCCGGACGCTTCCATCGTCCTCCTCTGGCTGTAACCTTCCGGCAGCGGAGCAACAACGCCACCTTCACTGTTGTGGTCAACCACTTCAAGTCCAAGGTTTCTCCCTGCGATCCTATTGACAACGATCCCTTCCAAGGCAATTGCAACGGCAACCGCACCCGGGCCGCTCAGCAACTCTTGAGCTGGCTCGCCACCAATCCAACTGGCTCCACCGATCCGGATGTGTTGATTATGGGGGATCTCAACTCCTACGCTATGGAGGATCCGATCAAAACTCTGGAGGCGGGCGGGTTCATCAACCTCAATGGCTCCAACAGCTACTCCTTTAGCTTCCAAGGACAGTGGGGATCTCTGGATCATGCCCTGGCCAACAGCAGTCTGAGACCCCAAGTTACAGGCTCAGCTAAGTGGCACATCAACGCTGATGAGCCCGTGAGCTTGGACTACACCCTGAGCTTCAAGAGTCCCTCTCAGCAGAGCCTCTTCTACGCCAGCGATCCCTTCCGCTCTTCCGACCACGATCCGGTGCTCGTTGGCTTGAACCTGACTCCGGCCCCAACACCGACGCCGACGCCCACACCGACACCAACTCCTCCTTCCGTTAACCTGCCTTTGACTGAAGGCTTTGATAACTGCAACCCTGCTCCAGCCGGCTGGCAGATTGTGGATGTGGACGGCGACACCAGTCGTTCCTGGGGTTGTGTCAACTCCCTTGCCGAGGCCAACGCTTTCAACGGTCAGCAACCGGGTAATGACTGGCTGATCACTCCTCCTCTGAACCTGGCTTCCGTCAGCAACCCAGTTCTGACCTTCTGCAATCAGAGTTCTTTTAGCGATAACGGCCTTCCTCCTTCGCAACAACTAAGCGTTCTTTACTCCACCAACTACAGCGGTGCAGGCACTCCAGCGGCAGTGAATGCAGCCACTTGGACTGCTCTGACGATTCCCACTCTCTCTACGGGCAGCTTCGTCGACTCCGGCCCGATTTCTCTGGCTGGGATCCAGCCTTCCAACCGTGTTTACATTGCCTTCCGCTATCGCTCTTCTGGTACAGCTTCCGGCTCGGCCACTCGCTGGCGGGTGGATAGTGTCAACATCTCCGGGAACTAGGTGTGGGATCCTAGTGCCAACCTGAGTCTGATTGGCAGTGGCTGGGAAAGTGGATCTGCTTCCTCAGCCGTAACGCTCTCCTATGTGGTCTTGGCCGGGATCCACCGTTGCTCAGCGGGTTTCGAGCAGAGGGATTGACTTTTGGAGCACGGACTAAAGGGAGAGGAGCCGGGGGTGGTTGCCTTTGGCGGCACGGAGCGCTTAAGACACTTCGGGAGAAAAATGGTTGAGGATCCGGGGGGATTGCAATGTCCTCGTCTCAATCGAAATGACCTCATTATGGGATCCCAGCCTGGGCGCAGATTTGCCCCTGTCGGTCGAACAACGTCACCGCCAACAGCAGGGATCGACCGGCATACTTTTGCACATAGCCTGTGGCTCGCTCCAGGATTTGGCGAGCCAACTCCTGCATCACGGGTGCTGCCCAGCCAAGGCCATCCAGATGGTGCACCGCTGCCTCTACTGTCCGCAACTCCAGCACTTGCCGTGCCTGTTCTGCCGTTCCCCCACGCCGGATCAGGGCTGCCGCCAGAATTTCCAAGCGGGCATCGGCCACGTGGCTGGAAGTGGTGAAGATCCCCCCTGCCAGCTTGATCAGCTTGCCGTGGTAGCCGATCAAATGAATGGACTCCGCCCCCCGCAGCGCCGCTTCCACCAGCAACGGCCCTATCCAATTGGCTACTCGCAGGATCTGGTCTTCCGGGATCCCTTGCCCCAGCGCCACCTGCTGCCCATGGCTGCCCACGCAAAAGATCAAATGCTTGTGCCGCTCCAACTTTTGTTGCAGCTCTTGGCGGGCTTGCTCTAAGCTCTCAACACTTGAGGAAGGCTCCACCTCCGCCCGCGTTCCCAACAGGGCCAGCCCTTCCAGCACCCCAAAAGCGGCATTGGAGGTGCGCTCCGCCAGCAGCTTTCCTTCAGGCAAGATAATGCGAACCCGCAACCGGCAATCGGGGGGGATCCCGGGCAAAAGATTGATCTCAAACAAACGGCGGGCATAGGCATAAATGGCCGGGCTGCCATCGGTGCGTCGCCCCAGCCCTTCCCCGGCTTCCAAGATCAAGGGGGGATCCTCGGGATCCCTCTCCTCCAACCTCACCCAAGCCCAGACCGGTGTGTCGCGGGTGAGATCCAGGTGGGGGCCGGGATCCGAGCGGGTAATGGCCAGAGCTGTTGTCTTCTCCAAGGCAGCTACCTGCTCCACCGGGATGTGGATCCGAGCCTCAAGGGACCGGGGCTCAGCCTGCACCGCAATCGCCAAGCGCCCCCCTTCCTTCTCCAAAGGGATCCCCAGAAGGTGGTGAAGAGCAGCCCTGGCCGAGGCAACGGCGAAAACGGGCAAGGTGTAGCCCCGCGGTCGGGATCCCTGAACAGCATCCTGCATCTGCACAGCTTTTTGCTTCGGAAATGGATGACCGGAAAACCAAAATCTCCGGAAAATGCACACCTCAATTGTGGCTTGTGAGAGAACCCAGGAGTTTCGGGGAACACCTCCCGGAAGCAATCGTTAAATGATCTGGGGGAAGAAGGGGGGATCCGAAATTTGCCTTTTTCAATGAAGGTAGTCGAAAGCTGGGGCAGCTATGAGCGAAGCAGTGCAGCACTACCTTGAGCGTCTGGAGTCGCAAATACAGGAGCTAAAAGCTGCCATCGAGCGGATGCCCGAGCAGGTGGTGGCTGTTCTCCTGGCTACCCAGGAAGCCAAAAAAAACACCCCCGCCCCCTCCCGTTACAGCGTTCTAATCTCAGACTTGGTGGAAGATGGCAGCCACAACTTCCTGCTGGATGATGAACCCACCGTGGTGAGCAACCGCAGCATGGGGCATGAGCTGGCCCCCGAAGCCCAAATACAGCGCCTGAGTGCCCAGTTAACCGCTGCCTACAACCGCATTGCCGCTCTGGAAGAGCAGCTCTTGGCCCAGCGCTTGCAACACTAAACCAAACCGACAGTCGTCCGGACCGGTCTGGAAAGGCTTCAACGGGGAACAGCAGAGGGCTTGCCTTTGCGTTGCACATCCTGCATCTGGAAGCCGTGTTTGCGCAGCTCTTGATCCAGCACCAGCTCGTTTTCCACGTGATCCACAAACAACACGCCGTTGAGGTGGTCGATTTCGTGCTGGATCACCCGCGCCAGCAAATCGTCCGCTCGAAGGGTGCGGGGCCGCCCCGTTTCATCCTTAAACGAAACCACAATCCCTTCTGGGCGCACGACCTCGCAAAACACCCCCGGAATGCTTAGACAACCCTCCTGCCCGGCAACGGCCTCGCCAATGTACTCCCGGATCTCCGGGTTGATCAGCACCAGCGGTGGCACCTCCGGCTTATCGGGATAAAGATCCACCACAATCATGCGCTTGGGAATGCCAACCTGCGGAGCCGCCAGACCAATCCCATCAAAGCTGTACATGGTCTGCAGCATGTCCCGGGCAAGCTGGCGGATCTCGTCGTTGACCTGGCTGATGCGCTTGGCCGGCTGCCGCAGCACCTTGTCCCCCATGCGATAAATGCGCAGGGGCGGATGCTTCAGCTTCACTTTGGGAACGGCAACAGAAAGGGTAGCCACCATCCGGCAGATCTCTTCAGAATAAACAGCAGGTATCGGGTCTGGATCCCCATTCTACATTCAGTCCTGGTTGTGCTGAAACCATTGTTGCCTAGCTCTCCTCTCCCTTTGGAGAGGGGGTAGAGGCTTGTTTGGGATGATCATGGTTCAGGGTTGCCGTCGCCAGCCTCTGGAAGTCGTTGGGCCTGTTGGTCAATTCCCTGCTTAAAGCCCAAGGCCACCAAAATATTGGAGAGGGTGAGAAAAGCCTCTGCCCCTCCATGCAAGGGATCCACATTGGCCAGGGAAGTGCCGTAGTGCATCTGAGCGTACAGCCCTGCCGGGATGCTGACGGCCACAAAAAGCAACAACAGCCAAAATCCAACCAAAGCCAAACGTGGGATCCGGCGCAGCCGCGACAGAAAGAATAAAAAGACCAAGTAAGGGAACAGAGAGAGGGCAAATAAACTGTTCATCGCCTAGTCGGGATCCCCCTTCTGTGCAGGCTCATCCACCCTTTCAGCTCGCCAAATGCGGTAGGCAGCCCAAGCCAGGGTACAGTTGCCCAGCAAGGTGAAGCTGGCCTGTGCAGTGACCACCCAGTCTAACTTGGGGTCGTTGTCAAACCAGTGCCAGGTGATCGCGCACATTGCCCCCGACAAAGCGGGCAGCATCGCCCAGCTCAAACTTCGCCACTCGGGCCGGCCCACCCGCTCCCCAAATTGCCACACGAGCACAATAGCAGCGATCCACTCCAAGACGCTGGCAATGTGAATCCACCAGGTGGGAAGCGAAAGGGCGTGCATCAGGCGCTGAGGGAATGACGCAGCAGTTGGCGGTAAGTGGCCTCCTGCAACAGCATTTGCTTGTGCAGTTTGACCAAAATGTCTTTGGCCTGCTCGGGGCTCATGCGAGAAACCAAGGTCTCGAAAGCCCGCTGGCGAAATTGCTGCTCCAAAGAGAGCTCTAGCGTTTCATCCATCATTATCACCTCAGAGTGCTCAGGTAGAGAGGTCTGCAAAGAGTTCCAACAGCGCAGATCTGGCCAGGTAGTGCAAGCAGGATAATACATATCTTAACAAATCGCAACAACGTGACAAGATGCCGGATCTCGACGTGCCGGAAGGGAGCTTGGCCGAGGCGAGGGCAGAGAACCTCAACCCAGTGGCAGAAAAGTACAGGCCCGTCAAGTTGGACAAAGGTGCATTTTGGATGGGGAAGGGGGAAGATTTTCCGGCAGGGATCCCTTTACATCCTTTCACGTTGTGCGACTTAGCAAGGCTCCATGATAGAAGTGAAGTACTCTGGAGCTTTGTTGCCACCCTTGCTGATTGGTGACTTACCTTGCTTGAATTGCCATGACCATTTTTGTGGGAAACCTGAACTATAAAGCCTCAACAGAAGAACTAAAAGCTTTCTTCCAGCAGAGGTGGAACGTTAAGTCGGTTACAATCCCGATAGACCGAGAAACCGGGCAGACACGAGGCTTCGCGTTTGTGGATCTGGCAACCGAAGCTGAGGAGGACGAAGCCATCGAGAGCGCGAACGGGCAGGAATTCATGGGCCGGCCTCTGCGTTTGGATCGAGCCAGGCCCCGCCGCCAAGCCTAAGCAAAGATTGTTCAACCCTGGGTTTGCCATTCTGGACAACCAAAGGACTCCGTCCCGCTAACGCGAACGGCAAGGTTTATCCCAACAGATGGGAGAGCTGCAAAGTCTCCAAGAGCGCCCAAGATGGTAAGGTTGCTACATCTTTCCGACATTCATCTGGGCAGTGGCCTTGCCTACGGCCACATTAACCCGGCCACCGGCCTGAATACCCGTTTGGAAGATTTTGTAGCTTCTTTGCGCTTGTGCATTGACCATGCTCTCAACCAAGCGGTGGATCTGGTGTTGTTTGGGGGCGATGCTTTCCCCGATGCGACACCCCCCCCTCTCCATCAAGAGCTTTTTGCCCAACAGTTTCGCCGCCTGGCCGATGCAGGGATCCCAACCGTCCTGTTGGTGGGCAACCACGATCAGTACGGGCAGGGACAGGGAGGCAACAGCCTGGCTATCTACCGCGCTTTGGGGGTCTCAGGCTTTATTGTGGGGGACAGACTGGAAACTCATCGGATCGAAACTCGCGGTGGCCCGGTGCAGGTGACCACTTTACCTTGGCTGAGTCGCTCTGCTCTACTCGCCCAACAGGAAAGCTTGGCGCTTGAAGGGGAAATCCTCGCGCATCAGCTCCTGCAGCGCCTCCGCCTAGCCCTAGAAGGGGAGATCCGCACCCTGCAGCCAGGGATCCCGGCGATTTTGTTGGCTCACGTCATGGTGGAGACAGCCCGCTACGGAGCAGAACGCCATCTTTCGGTGGGCAGAGGATTTACGGTGCCCCTTTCGCTGCTGGCTCGGCCTGCCTATCAATATGTTGCCTTGGGGCATGTCCACCGTCACCAGGTGCTGTGTCGGGATCCCTTGATGCTCTATCCCGGCAGCATTGAGCGGGTGGATTTTGGCGAAGAAAAAGAGGAAAAAGGCTGTGTGCTGGTGGAAGTCACCCCTACGGGGGCCAGCTATGAATTTTTGCCCCTGCCAACCCGTACCTTTCACACCATTCGCCTGGATCTGAGCGCAGATCCACCCCAGCAGGCGCAGTCCAAGCTGCTGGCTGCCATCGCCAAGGCCCCCGTGGCCGGCTCCATCCTGCGGTTGATCTACCGCATACGGCCCGACCAGCTAGAGTGCATTGATGAGCGGGCTCTGCACAACGCTCTTGCCCCTGCTTTTAGCTACACCATCGCCCCAGAAGTGGTCAGCCCCAGCCGCATCCGTCTGCCGGGCTTGGATCCCAACCGACTTGAGCCCCTGACGGCTCTGGAGCAGTATTTGGCCAACCGCAGCGATCTGGCCCCCTTGCACAACGATTTGCTGGCCGCCGCCCGTCAGTTGTTGGAGGAATATGCGGATCCCTTGCAGGACTGGGATCCCAACTGGGAGGAGCCGGGAGCTTCAAGCCCTGCCTCAGCAGAAGAGGAGCAGTTGCCTTTGTTTTGAGATGCTCCCTTTGTCGCCTCAGGGTTCATAGGGGTGGGGATGGGGGATCCCTGTACGAAGAAATCAGGACAGGAGTGCTCGCCAAAGCTGCGGGCTCCTCAAGTTTCAAGTGATCTGAATCACTTCGAAATGGCAAAAAGCAACACAAACTGGGAATCGGGTTGAAGACGTTGGCAACGACGGCATCAGCTCACTCACAGGGAACTGACTCAGACTGGTAGACCTCACACTGCCAGTCTTTTTTTGTTTAGGGCCTGGGGGCTGTGAAGTCGCAGCGAGCGGGGGATCCCTTTCTAGCATTCATGAAATTCCCATCTTCTTTTCTATAGAGTCAGCTAGAAATCGCAGGAGCCCCGCACTGTACCCGTAGGGTCAGTGCCGGGAGGAATGCGAGGTTACAATAGAACCATGACCCAAGTCCTGACC
>NZ_JBSRZW010000047.1:0-8909 GCF_054058015.1 Thermostichus sp. MS-CIW-30 | reverse complement strand
GTCAGGACTTGGGTCATGGTTCTATCGTAACTTCCGCATTCCTCCCGACACTGACCCTACGGGTACAGTGCGGGGCTCCTGCGATTTCTAGCTGATCCAGACTCAACTCTCCAGCCAGGATCCCTGGGATCCCAACTTTTTCCTTGGGGGTGTAAGCCTCTCTTTTTTGGTAAACTCCCGACTCTATTGGCAAGCTGTACGTCTCTAGGCAGTTCTCTTGCAAGTTCAAGATCCAGTAGTTGGGGATCCCGGCTTTGGCGTAGAGTCCGAGTTTGACTTCCCGATCATAGGTAAGGGAAGAATCAGCCACTTCGATGATGAGATAGATGTCTTCGGGCTGAGGATGCCGAGAGCGGTACTCATCCTGCTGAAAGCGCACAATGGCAAAGTCGGGCTCTGGCTCGTGATTGGGGGGCAGTTGGACCGGATCCTGGGTGCGCACAATAGCTTGCTCCTGCACAAGGCCCACCAACAGTCGGTACAGGCGGCTACAGTAGGCGGCGTGCCTCTCCCCTTTCGTCATCTTTTGAACTAGGAGCCCGTCAATCAGCTCCAACTGATTGGGCTCTTCAATCTGTCCAGACTCAATCAGTCGATGAAACTCCTCAAAGGTATATCGCCTGATATAGGGATCCAATCGGGCGGCTAGAGTCATCGACCAAACTCATCAGACCCTAAACTTCATATCACCACTCTACCAACTCACAAAAAAGGGATCCCTGGACCAGCCGAGGGATCCCTATTCAGCAGGTTATGGGCTTGCTACCCCGACTGAGAGGCTGTCGAGGCGATAACAAAGGCCGCGTAGGTCAGCACGTAACCCACCGTGAAGTGGGCCAGACCCACCAGACGACCTTGGACAATCGACATGGCCACCGGCTTGTCTTTCCAGCGGATCAGCTTGGCCAAGGGAGTGCGCTCATGCGCCCACACCAAGGTCTCGATCAGCTCTTGCCAGTAGCCGCGCCAGGAGATCAAGAACATGAACCCCGTCGCCCAGACCAAGTGGCCAAACAGGAACATCCAGGCCCAAACCGCCAGGTTATTCATCCCGTAGGGGTTGTAGCCGTTGATCAACTGAGCAGAGTTGGCCCAGAGGTAATCCCGCAGCCAGCCCATCAGGTAGGTGGAGTTCTCGTTGAACTGGGCAGTGTTGCCGCTCCAAACCCCAAGCTGCTTCCAGTGCCAGTAGAAGGTAACCCAGCCGATGGTGTTCAGCATCCAGAACATGGCCAGGTAGAAGGCATCCCAGGCGGAGATGTCGCAGGTGCCGCCTCGACCCGGGCCGTCGCAGGGGAAGCTGTAGCCAAAGTCCTTCTTGTCCGGCATCAGCTTAGAGCCGCGGGCATCCAACGCCCCCTTGACCAAGATCAAGGTGGTGGTGTGCAAGCCCAGCGCAATGGCGTGGTGCACCAGGAAGTCACCCGGGCCAATGGGCAGGAACAGGGATCCATTGGGATCGTTGATGGCCTGCAGCCAGCCCGGCAGCCACACGTTGCCGTAGTTGGGCCAAGCGGTAGAAGCAAGGCTGTCGGGGTTGGACAACAACACATCCATGCCGTAGATCATCTTGCCGTGAGAGGCCTGGATGAACTGAGCAAACACCGGCTCGATCAAGATCTGCTTCTCCGGCGTGCCAAAGGCCTGCATGACGTCGTTGTGGACGTACAGCCCCAGGGTGTGGAAGCCCAGGAACAGCGATACCCAGCTGAGGTGGGAGATAATCGCTTCCTTGTGATCCAGCACCCGCGCCAGCACGTTGTTCTTGTTGGCCTCAGGATCATAGTCCCGCACCAGGAAGATGGCCCCGTGGGCAAACGCCCCCACCATCAAGAAGCCAGCAATGTACTGGTGATGGGTGTAAAGAGCCGCCTCCGTGGTGTGATCCATGGACATGAACACGTAGGGGTTAAGGGCGTACATGTGCTGCGCCACCAGCGAGGTCACCACCCCCAGACAGGCCAAGGCCAGAGCCAACTGGAAGTGCAGGGAGTTGTTGACCGTGTCGTAGAGACCTTTGTGGCCTTCTCCCAGCAGGCCTCCGAAGGGAGTGCCCTTGGGGGGGTTGTGGGCGCCAAGGATCTCCCGGATGCTATGGCCAATGCCCCAGTTGGTGCGGTACATGTGGCCGGCCACGATGAAGATCACCGCGATGGCCAGGTGGTGGTGGGCCATGTCCGTCAGCCACAGGGACTGGGTGTTGGGGTTAAAGCCACCCAAGAAAGTGAGGATGGCCGTGCCCGCCCCTTCTGCCGTGCCCCAGACATGGTTGGCCGTGTCCGGGTTCTGGGCATACACCCCCCAGTTGAGGGTAAAGAAGGGCTTCAGACCTGCCGGGTGGGGCAGAGTGGTAAGGAAGTTGTCCCAGCCTACGTGCTGCCCGCGGGACTCGGGGATGGCGACGTGTACCAGGTGACCAGTCCAAGCCAGGGAACTGACCCCAAACAAGCCGGCCAGGTGGTGGTTGAGACGGGCTTCAGCGTTCTTGAACCAGCTCAGGCTAGGCCGGAAGCGGGGCTGCAGGTGCAGCCAGCCGGCAAACAGAAACACTGCCGCCAACAACAGCAGGCCAATCGCGCCGGTGTAGAGATCGCCGTTGGTGCGCAGGCCAATGGTGTTGAACCAATAGTACAGGCCAGAGTAGGCCGCGTTGACGGGGCCGCCGCCCCCCGGTTGGGTAAAGGCTTCCACCGCTGCCTTGCCAAAGTGGGGATCCCAGATGGCGTGGGCGATGGGGGTGACACCCGTGGGGTTGGCTACCCATTGCTCATAGTTGCCTTGCCAGGCGATGTGGAAGACGTTGCCGGAGGCCCACAGGAAGATGATTGCCAGATGGCCAAAGTGGGTGGCGAACAGCTTTTGGTAAAGCCGCTCCTCTGTCATGCCATCGTGGGTCTCGAAGTCGTGGGCGGTGGCAATGCCATACCACAGCCGACGCGTGGTGGGATCGCTGGCCAGGTCTTGGCTGAATTGGGGAAAACGAGTTGCAGTGGTCATGATTGTCTCTTCCTCCTTGCCTTAGCCGAGTGCGGCAAACCGTGCCAGGAAGAACGCCCAAGTGGTCACGATTCCGCCCAGCAGGTAGTGGGCCACACCGACCGCCCGCCCCTGGATGATGCTGAGGGCGCGAGGTTGAATGGCCGGAGCAACTTTCAGTTTGTTATGGGCCCAGACGATGGACTCGATCAGCTCCTGCCAGTAGCCACGGCCGCTGAACAGGAACATTAAGCTGAAGGCCCAGACGAAGTGGGCGCCCAAGAAGAGCAGTCCATAGGCCGACAGCGCCGAGCCATAGGAGTTGATCACCTGCACCGATTGGGCCCACAGGAAGTCCCGCAACCAGCCGTTGATGTTGATAGCGCTGGCCGCAAAGTTGCCTCCGGTGAGGTGCTCAATCGTGCCGTCCGGGTTGACGGTGCCCCAGATGTCGCTCTGCATCTTCCAACTGAAGTGGAAGATCACGATCGAGATGCAGTTGTACATCCAGAACAGCCCTAGGAACACGTGATCCCAAGCGGAGACTTGGCAAGTGCCGCCGCGGCCCGGGCCATCGCAGGGGAAGCGGAAGCCCAGCTTGGCCTTATCGGGGATCAGGCGAGAAGAGCGGGCAAACAGCACCCCCTTGAGCAGGATCAGCACCGTGATGTGGATGGTCATGGCGTGAATGTGGTGAACCATGAAGTCCGCCGTGCCCAGCACCATCGGCATCATGGACACCTTGCCACCCACAGCCACCACATCACCCCCAAAGATGGGGCTTACCGAAGCGCCCACATAGGGAGCAGTGCTAGCGATGGCCTTGGTGTGCAGCGATTGAATCCACTGGGCAAAAATGGGCTGCAGCTGGATGCCTGTATCCGAGAACATGTCCTGCGGACGGCCCAGGGCCTGCATCGTGTCGTTGTGAACGTAGAAGCCGAAGGCGTGGAAGCCCAGGAATAGGCACACCCAGTTCAGGTGGCTGATGATGGCGTCGCGGTGGCGGATCACCCGATCCAAGACATTGTTGCGGTTCACCGCCGGGTCATAATCGCGAACCATGTAGATGGCCCCGTGGGCAGCGCCGCCAACGATAAACAGGCCCCCTATCCACATGTGGTGGGTAAATAAGGAGATCTGGGTGGCGTAGTCAATGCCCATGTAGGGGTAGGGGTTCATGGCGTACATGTGCTGGGCCACGATGATGCTCAGGGATCCCACCATGGCCAGGTTGATGGCCAGTTGGGCGTGCCAAGAGGTGGTCAGCACTTCGTACAGACCCTTGTGGCCCTCGCCCGTGTAGGGGCCCTTGTGGGCTTCCAGGATCTCCTTAATGGAGTGGCCAATGCCCCAGTTGGTGCGGTACATGTGGCCAGCCACGATAAAGAGCACGGCGATGGCCAGGTGGTGGTGGGCCTGATCCGTCAGCCAGAGGGCGCCCGTCTGCGGATCCAGACCACCCTTGAAGGTGAGGAACTCCGCGTACTTGCCCCAGTCCAAGGTAAAGAAAGGCACCACCCCGCTGAAGAAGCCCCAATCCACGCTGGGGAACATCTCCTTCATCAGGGCCGGCTTGAGGATGAATTCATGGGGCAGAGGGATCTGGGCCGCCGGCACGCCCGCATCCAACATCTTGTTGATGGGAATGGCCACGTGGATTTGGTGACCAGCCCAGGCCAAAGAACCCAGCCCCAGCAGGCCCGCCAGGTGGTGGTTGAGCATCGATTCCACATTTTGGAACCACTCCAGCTTGGGAGCCCGCTTGTGGTAGTGGAACCAGCCGGCAAACAGGCACAGCCCGGCCATCACCAAGCCACCGATGGCGGTGCAGAGGAGTTGAAACTCATTGGTGATGCCGGCAGCTCGCCAGAGGTGAAATAGACCAGAAGTAATGCGGATCCCTTCGAAGCCGCCACCCACATCCCCATTCAGGATCTCTTGGCCAAAGATGGGCCAGACCACTTGGGCGCTGGGCTTGATGTTGATCGGATCCGCCAGCCAAGCGGAATAGTTGGAGAACTGAGCTCCGTGGTAGTACATGCCGCTCAGCCAGACGAAAACCACCGCCAAGTGGCCGAAGTGAGCGGAAAAGATCTTACGAGAGACGTCTTCTAAGTCGCTGGTGTGACTGTCGAAGTCATGAGCAAGAGCATGGAGGTTCCAGATCCAGGTCGTGGTCTTGGGGCCACGGGATAGGCTGCGATCGAAGTGCCCCGGCTTAGCCCATTTCTCAAATGAGGTGGGAACCGGATCCACATCAACCGACACCTTGACCTTCGGCTCTCGCTCCTTTGGCGTAGTTGTCATCAAGAACTCCTCTCTTGCGACAAGGAACGAAGCATCCCCACCCCTTGGCAGAAGATTCCCTCAGGGCAGGACTTACCTGGCATTATAGGTCAGGGTTTGTGAGCCCTCAGTTGCTTCACAATAATTAAACGAGGGATCCCTTGTCCCATCGAGGCTGGAGTCGATTGGCAATTGTTTTTTCGATCATAGATGTAAATATATGTAACGAATTTTCAGCCAACCCAATCCGTTCTCAGGAAGGGTTGGAACTGAACAATAGACAGCAAGGGATCCCCTGGGTGGGGATGTGTGGTAAAACCCTGGCAGCCCTTTTGCAGATACCACCCTATGACCCTAGAGATTCCCCGTCGCCAATACGTCAGCAACTACGGCCCCACCGTAGGGGATCGGGTGCGCCTGGCGGATACCGAACTGATCATCGAGGTGGAGGAGGATTTCACCACCTACGGCGAGGAGATTAAGTTTGGGGGCGGCAAAACCATCCGCGATGGCATGGGGCAATCGCCGACGGCCACCCGCGCCAATGGGGCCTTGGATCTGGTGATCACCAACGCCCTGATCCTGGACTGGTGGGGCATCGTCAAGGCGGATGTGGGCATTCGCGATGGCTACATTGTCGGCATTGGCAAAGCCGGCAACCCCAACATCCAAGCGGGGGTGACGCCGGGCATGGTGGTTGGCCCCAGCACTGAGGTGATTGCCGGGGAAAACCTGATCCTGACAGCGGGCGGGATCGATGCCCATGTGCATTTCATCTGTCCGCAGTTGTGCGAGTTTGCCATCGCTTCGGGAGTGACCACCCTTTTGGGGGGCGGAACCGGGCCGGCCACCGGCAGCAACGCCACCACCTGCACCCCTGGAGCTTGGAACTTGGGCAAAATGTTGCAGGCGGCGGAGGGGTTTCCGGTCAATTTGGGCTTTTTTGGCAAGGGGAACGCGGCTTTCCCCGAGGCTCTGCGGGAACAGGTGGAAGCGGGGGCCTGCGGACTCAAGATCCACGAAGATTGGGGATCCACGCCGGCGGTGATCGACAGCTGTTTGCAAGTCTCGGATGAGTACGACGTCCAAACCCTCATCCACACCGATACTTTAAATGAATCGGCTTTTGTGGAAGATACCATCGCCGCCATCAATGGCCGCACCATTCACACCTTCCACACCGAAGGGGCCGGGGGTGGGCATGCCCCCGACATCATCCGCATTGCCTCGGAGCCCAACGTGCTGCCCAGCTCCACCAATCCCACCCGCCCCTTTACCCGCAACACCATCGAAGAACATCTGGACATGCTGATGGTGTGTCACCACCTGAGCAAGAATGTGCCGGAGGATATTGCTTTTGCCGAAAGCCGCATTCGCCCCCAAACCATTGCCGCCGAAGACATCTTGCATGACATGGGGGTGTTCAGCATCATCTCTTCCGACTCGCAGGCCATGGGCCGGGTGGGGGAGGTGATCATCCGCACTTGGCAGACAGCTCACAAGATGAAGGTGCAGCGGGGGCCTCTGCCGCAAGACAGCAGCCGCAACGACAACTTCCGGGCCAAGCGTTACGTGGCTAAGTACACCATCTGCCCCGCCATCGCCCAAGGACTCAGCCACGTCATCGGGTCGGTGGAGGTGGGAAAACTGGCGGATCTGTGTCTGTGGAAGCCGGCCTTTTTTGGGGTTAAGCCGGAAATTGTCCTGAAGGGGGGCCTGATTGCCTATGCCCAAATGGGGGATCCCAATGCTTCCATTCCAACCCCGCAGCCGGTGTACCCTCGCCCCATGTTCGGCAGCTTTGGCCGCGCCTTGACCGAGACCAGCCTCCTCTTTGTCTCCCAGGCTGCCCTAGACCTGGGGATCCCTGAGAAATTGGGGATCCAGCGCCGGGCCGTAGCGGTGAAAAATTGCCGCGAGATCGGCAAAGCGGATTTGAAACTCAATACCGCCACTCCCCACATTGAGGTGAACCCAGAGACCTATGAAGTGCGGGCCGATGGAGAGCTGCTCACCTGCGAGCCGGCAGAGGTGCTGCCCATGGCACAACGGTACTTTCTGTTCTAATTCGGGTGTTCTAATTTGGGAGAGCTTGAGAGCTCTATTGAGCGTTTGATCGGTAACCCAAGCATGGGCCACCTTGTTCTCCGCCACCTCAGCAAGCGCTTCCACAAGGGAGGGATCCCTGTCCTCAGGGATTTGTCTTTGAGCGTGGAGGCAGGGGAGATCTTCGCCCTGCTGGGGCCGTCGGGCTGCGGCAAGTCCACCACCCTCAATCTCATCGCCGGCCTGCTGGAGCCGGATCCCTTGCCCTATCCGGGGGAAATCTGGCTGGACGGGATCCCCCTCAACCCTCTGCCGCCGGAACGGCGCGGCGTGACTTTGCTGTCCCAACACAGCCGCCTGTTTCCCCACCTGAGCGTGGGGGAGAATGTTGCTTTTGGCCTGAAAATGCGGGGCATTCCCCGGGCAGAGCGGGAGGCTGCCGCCTGGCGCATGTTGGAGCGGGTGCAATTGCCCGGCTTTGCTCAGCGTCGGCCCAGTCAGCTCTCTGGCGGACAAGCGCAGCGGGTGGCCCTGGCGCGGGCTTTGGTGATTCGGCCCAAGGTGCTGCTGTTGGATGAACCTTTATCGGCCCTGGATGCCAACCTGCGCCAAGAGATGCAGGCCCTCATCCTGGAGCTGCAGGCGGAAACAGGGGTGACGACGGTGCTGGTTACCCACGATCAAGCAGAAGCCACAGCCATGGCCCAACGCATCGGCCTGATGTTTGAGGGGCAGCTACACCAGGTGGGATCCCCTGTGGAGTTCTATCAGCAGCCGCGCTCCGAGCGCATTGCCCGCTTTTTTGGCGGGGTCAATTTTTTCGATGCGCAGGCGGAGGGTCACCAGCTTCGCCTCAACAACGGGATCCTCTTGAAAAGCGCCGCGCCACTCCAAGGTCAGGTGCGGCTGACGGTGCGCCCGGAACAGGTGCAGGTGCTTCCCCAGCCGCCCGGCTTGGCCGACAATGTTTTCTTGGCCCAGGTGATGGCGGAACGCTTTGCGGGCACCCAGCGACGGCTGACCTTACAAACCCCTTGGGGCAGTCTGCAGGCTTGGGTGGCTCCCCATCAGGTGTTTGCGCCGGGGCAGACGGTGTGGATCCACTTGCCGACAGAGGCTCTGTGGCCTGTGGAGATTGGCGGGGATCCCTCACCCCCGGCCCTTTTCCCAAAGGAAGAGGGGAGAGTATGACTCTAGTCAATGATATGCTGGACTATACTGGAAATAACGTATAGTATGTTCAGCATGGCTGCTTAGTATGGCTAGGTATGTGAAACCGAGAGAAGCGGCGGACTATTTCGGGGTATGTCTCCACACTTTGAGGCGATGGGAACAGAAAGGTTGGATCAAGGCAATACGCACACCATCCGGTAGGGCGAGAAGGTATGACCTCGACAGCTACATCAAAACGCCAAGAAAAGTCAAACGAGTCGTTTTGTACGCCCGAGTCAGCAGCCGAGGGCAGAAGCCAGACTTGGAGAGACAGATTGCAAGGCTGGTTAGCCTCTATCCTGGAGCCGAAGTGGTCGGAGAGATTGGCGGCGGTCTCGACTTCAAAAGACCAAAGTTCCTTGCCTTATTGGAGCGAGTTCGTACAG
>NZ_JBSRZW010000046.1:0-13078 GCF_054058015.1 Thermostichus sp. MS-CIW-30 | reverse complement strand
CGGGCTTGTTTTGTTCTCTGGTAGAGCAGAGCAGGCTCAGGGCTACTGAAAGCCCGCTCCGTACCGCTTAGCGGTCGGAGCCGGGTAGTTTACCTCTACACCCCTCGGAAAGAAGCGCTATCATAGAAGTCCGTCGAATAAACTCCCTTCGTAAAACCTCGCGAGGCAGATCGGATGGATTGGGTAGAAAAGGTGCTGGAAAAGATCCGGGAATGGGTGGAACGTGTGATCGACACCCTGCTGGGGAACCCCCAGCCTCAACCTGCTCCCATTCCGGTAGAAGATGGATCCCATCGTCGTCGTTAATCCGACTGCCATTGCCCCCGGCGGCGAGCCTCTCAGCCTCTTGGTACTGCATGGCCCCAACCTCAACCTGCTGGGGGTGCGAGAGGTGGGCATCTACGGCTCAGTATCCCTAGAGCAGATCGATCAGGCTCTGCATCGGCAGGCAGAAATGCTAGGGGCGAAGCTGGAGATTCTCCAGTCCAACCATGAGGGGGTGCTCATCGATGCCATTCACCGTGCCCGCCAGCAGCATGTCGGCATTCTGATCAACCCCGGCGCCTATACCCACACCAGCATTGCTCTCCGAGATGCCATTGCAGCCGTAGGATTGCCCACTGTGGAAGTCCACCTAAGCAACATCCATCGCCGCGAGCCCTTCCGCCAGCACTCTTACATCGCCGCCGTAGCGATTGGGCAAATCAGTGGTTTTGGGGCGCAAAGCTACCTGTTGGGGCTACAGGCTCTGGTGCAACACCTGCGCCTGCAATCTGTGTAGGATCTGTGTAGGTGCCCTCAGCTCTCCAGGAACTCCTGCACGGCTGTGCGAATAAAAGCTTCATCCTCGGGGTTTTGATGAGGATTACCGGCCCGGTGCCCCCAAATGGAGGGGATGATCTTGTAAACCGCGTTCGGGATCCATTCTGCCTCAGCCCGACAATCTTCTGGGGTGAAGTACAAATCCGTCTGGGCGGGCATCACCAATGTTTGGGCCTGAATTGCCCTCAAAGCAGCCCGATAATCTCCCCGGTGAATGGGGTTGTCGCTGATATCGCAGCGGATCCAAGTTTCGATCATCGATAGCAAATTCTGCGGATCCCGGCGGCGGTAATTGGCCTCCCAGCCTCGCTCTAGATAATCTTCGAGAGAGGCATACCCCAAGGATTCATAGCATTTTTGATTGAAAAAAGGTTGGGAAACAGCCCAACTGGCGTAGATGTGGGCAAAAGCTCGCAGACCCCGCTCTGGGACACCCGTAAATCGACGACCGTTCCAGGCGGGATCGGCAGTTAGGGCTGAGCGCAAACTCTCCAGAAAAACCCGATTGTGAACTGTGGTCTTGGCGGTGCCACAGAGGGCTACGATCCGTTCCACCCGCTCAGGAAACAGGGATCCCCAGTGATAGGCTTGCTGAGCCCCCATCGACCAGCCGTAGATCAGGCGGATGCGTTCGATCCCAAAGTGTTGGCGAATCAGGCTCTCCTGCAGGCGCACATTGTCCCAGTGGCTAAACCAGAAGCCATCTTCCCGCAAGCCACAGGCTGGATCGTTGCTGGGGGAAGTGGAAAGGCCATTGCCCAGCATATTGGGAATGAGGATAAACCACCGCTGCGGGTTGAGGATGCCGTCGGGACGAATCAGCCACTCCAGGTCGGGATGCTGAGCCCCATAGGAGGTGGGGTAGAGGATCAGGTTGTCTTTTCGGGGGGAAAGAGTCCCGTAGGTGGCGTAGGCGAGCGTGATTTGGGGCAGTTGGATCCCGCACTGTAGCTGAAAATCGTTCAGGCTCCAGGTGTAGTGAGTCATGCCTGAAATTGTTCAATCACCTGACGATGAACCCGCACATACCCCTGCCCTAGATGAGCCAGATGGGGCTTGAGGTATTGATGGGCATCGGCCAAAGCATGAAATGGAATGGAGGGGTAAAGGTGATGCTCAGCATGGTAAGGCATATTCCACATCAAAAAGCGGATCGGCCAAAGGGTAAGGGTGGTGCGGGTATTGGAGAAGGGATCCTCGGTTTGGCTACAGCCCGTGTGCTCTGCCAGCAAAATGAAGCGCAAGAGCGGCTGCCCTACCGCCAAAGGCAACAGCCACAGCCACACTATCCAGGGATCCCCCAGCAGAAGGGAGAGCAAGCTCCCAAGGCCGTAGACCCCTAGCTGCAACCGCACCGAACGAATGACCTCTTGGCGGGCCGATTCAGGAATGTAGGGATAGCCTTGCAACTGGCCGCTGGCTATGCGGATGTAGGTCTTCACCTTGCCGATCCACCAAGTCAAGCCGCTCAGCTCGAGCAAATACTCCGGCCAGCTCTGGGGTTTGGGATCCTCCAGCTCCGGATCCTTGCCCGGAATCTGGGTATAGCGGTGGTGCCATTTGTGGTATCGGCGATAAAAAGTGCTGTTGTAAAACGAAAGCAAGCCCGCCACCCAGGCTACCCCGTCATTCAGTTTTGGGCTGGCAAAAGCGGTGCGGTGTACACATTCGTGCAAGGCAGCAAACATCGTCGCCAAACTGGCCCCGTAAACCACCAGCGCCGGCAGGGCAATCCAGCCACTGACACCTTTCTGGGTCACCCACAGGCTGCCACTCACCGCCATCACCGCCAAATGTCCCAAAAGCTGCCGGAGCCCGGCTGAATTGGAGCGGACATTCAGTTGTCTGAGGCGCTCGCTCGGGATCAACCGTTGCGGATCCGGCAAAATCGGTGTTGTCTCGACAGCCATGGCCTGTTCTTGTGAGCTACGAGAATGGATAGAAGTTATCCAATATCAAACCGAGGCCAGACCTTTCCGCCTGTGTCCAAGACAACAAAACCCTGGACCAAACTCCTAGCCATGACTGCGGGGATCCGGCTGACTGGGGAGGGCGCGCCTGCCCCGCTCCAGCTCAGACACCGGCCCGATGTTGGTCAACTGCAGGGGCTGTCCAGTTGCCAGAGCCAACACATTGGCTCGCAGAATCGACGGCGGCTGTTCGCCAATCGCCGATCCCAGCACTTCTCCCTGCCGATCCAAAAACAGAAAATGAGGGATGCCGTTCACCCGGTAGCGGCTCAGCTCCGGCAGCCACTTGGGATTATCCACATTGAGCATGACAAAGTTGACTTGATCGGCAAATTCCTTTTTGAGATTGGCCAGGAGGGGCGCCATCGCTCGGCAGGTGGTGCACCAATCGGCGTAGAACTCCACCAAAGAAGGCTTGCCATTGGCCTGAGCTTGCTCCCAAGGTATGGCTTCTTGGGCTAGAGCCTCTAGGTTGCTGCCCGCCTGACGCCCTTGGTTAGCCAAAAACAGTCCTGCTGCCAAGAGCACAGCTACTGCGGCAATCAACCCGTTGCGCAACCGTTTTGCCCAGTCTTCCTTCATCTTTCCTCACCTTGCCATCCGCTGGATCTGACCTTAGCCGTCGCCTTCACCGTTTTAGCATCCCACCCTGTCCCACCGGTTCCGGCCAGAACTGGGTCTATGCCATCCCACGATCTTGGGCCGGGATCCCGGCTGGAGAAGAGGGCCAGGTGAGCGATAATGGGTGCGGCGTTTGCACCGATGGCTCAGCGATGCGCATCTCCTTGAAGTGGCTGCGAGAACTGGTGGATTTCCAACTTTCACCCGAAGAACTGGGAGAGGCCCTCACCCTGGCGGGGTTTGAAGTGGAAGAGATCGAAGACCGCCGCACCTGGGCAGATGGGGTGGTTTTGGGCAGGATCCTGGCTGCCGAGCCTCACCCCAACGCCGACAAGCTGCAGGTTTGCCAGGTGGATTTGGGATCCAATCGGCCTGCCACCATTGTCTGTGGAGCTGCCAACGCCCGCCCTGGGATCCTGGTAGCAGTGGCCACGCCCGGCACCCATTTGCCCGCCCTCTCCCTCACCATTGCCAAAGCCGACAAGCGGGGGGTGATCTCGGAGGGCATGATCTGTTCTCTGGCCGAGCTGGGGCTGGAGAAATCTTCCGAAGGGATCCACGAATTCCCGCCCGACTTGGATCTGGAGGCCCATCCGCTTGGCTCTGATGTGCGTCCTCTTTTGGGCTTGGACGATGTGGTGCTGGATCTCACTTCCACCGCCAACCGGGCCGATGCCCTGAGCATGGTGGGGATCGCCCGCGAAGTGGCTGCCCTCACCCGCAACCCGCTGCGCCTGCCCCCCGTCCAGCCTCTTCAGGCCAAGCCCATCCCCAACTTTCAGTTGCGCATTGCCGACGCCAAAGCCTGCCCCGCCTACAGTGGCGTGTTGATCGAAGGGGTGAAAGTCGGCCCTTCCCCCGACTGGCTAAAACACCGACTGGCCGCCGCCGGCATGCGCTCCATCAACAATGTAGTGGATATTACCAATCTGATCCTGCTGGAATGGGGCCAGCCCTTGCACGCCTTCGACTGGGATCGCCTGCTCCAGGTCATGGGCAAGAAAAAACCCACCATCGAGGTGCGCTTGGCCCAGCCGGGAGAAACCTTAAAGACCTTGGACGGCCAAACCCGCACCTTGCAAGCCGACAGTCATCTCATTGTGGCCGGCAGCCAACCGGTAGCTCTGGCCGGGGTCATGGGAGGGGAAGAAACCGAGGTCGGCTCGACCACCACTCGCATTTTCTTGGAAGCAGCCCTATTCGATCCAGCGGTGACGCGGCGCTCGGCCCGGTCTCAAGGTCTGCGCACCGAGGCTTCCACCCGCTATGAGCGAGGGGTTAACTTTGCCACCCTCGATCAGGCCCGAGATCGGGCGGTGCAGTTGATCCTGGAACTGGCAGGGGGAGCAGTGGCCGGCCTCACCACCTTTGACCAGCGGCCCCCCCTGGAACGCAGCCTGAAATTGCGGCTGTCGCGGCTGATCGATGTGTTGGGGGACGAGGTGCAGGCGGCGGATGTGGAAGAGATCCTGTCTGCCTTGGGCTTTCAGCTCTCCCGTTGCGAAGAGGCCAGTTCCCAGGATGCTCTCTCCCCCGCTACAGAAACGGCAACTGTGGCCCGCTGCGTCTGGCAGGTCGCCGTTCCCCCCTATCGCCTGCGGGACATTGAGCGGGAGATCGACCTCATCGAGGAGTTTGCCCGTCTCTACGGCTATGACCGCTTCTCGGAAACCCTACCCACCGAGCCGCAGGTGGGATCCCTTTCGGCGCGGGAAACGTTCACCCGCCAGATCCGAGAAGTGCTGCGCGGCATTGGCCTGACAGAGGTATATCACATCTCCCTCTGCCCAGCGGAGGAGGATGGATCTTTGGTGAGGATTGCCAATCCACTTTCGCCGGAATATTCAGCCGTGCGCAATGCGCTACTTCCCGGCCTGGTGGAGGCCTTCCGCTTCAACTGGGATCAAGGCAACGGCCCGCTCCAAGCCTTTGAAATCGGTCGTGTTTTTGCCCATGCCCTTCCCCCCAACCCCCACCCTTACCGGGAAGCTGAGCATATCGGCGGTATCTTGGGCGGGGATCCCAATCCCCACGATTGGCAGCACCGCAACCGACCCATGGACTGGTTCGAGGCCAAGGGGCTGCTGGTCTCCGCTCTGGAGCGGCTGGGATTTGGCCCGGAGTTTCGTCTGGATCCCCCTGAAGAGCAATCGCCGCTGCTGCACCCCGGTCGCCAGGCCAGTTTGTGGATTGAGGGATCCCGCATCGGTTTGTTCGGGCAACTGCACCCCCGCCTCTGTCAGGAAAAGGGGCTGCCAGATCAGGTCTATGGGTTTGAGCTGCAGTTGGATCCCTTGCTGGAAAGCCTGGAGAGACGGGGCATTGTGCAATTTGTCCCCTTTTCGCCCTTTCCTGCTGCCGATCGGGATATCGCCTTCTTTGCGCCACTCGACCTTGCCGTTGGTGAGATCGAGAAGGTTATCCGTCGAGCGGGCGGAGAACTTCTCCAATCGGTGCAGCTTTTCGACGAGTACCGGGGCCAAGGAGTACCTGCAGGGCAGCGCAGCCTTGCCTTCCGCCTAGTGTACCGCGCTCCCGATCGCACCCTCACGGATGCGGAGGTAGAAGCTCTGCAAAACCAGGTGAGGGCGCAGTTGGCAACACAATTTCCGGTGACCTTGCGCAGCTAGCCGACCCCTCTGTAGCTACTATAACATCCTCCCGGCGCTCTTCCTGTGGACAGGGCGCGGGACTGATTGCCCCTGCACCCCGTTAGCTACACCGCTGGGAAGCCCCGCTCTCTATTAGGGGCTAGTGACTAGTGACTAGTGGCTAGACACTATCCAGGGTGAGAGTCGGGATGAAAGGCGGGGACATGATGTTTTGTCCTTGACTGGTGCCATAAACATAAAAAGTAGCGGGGTTTTATACACTGCCGCTATAAACATCAAGTACAGGGTGGTGGGGCATCCCGTCCTTTTCGCGCTAGCAGCGCGGAGCGCTAACCGGAGTCACTGTTCGCGTCAGCGGGACGGAGTCCTTGAAGCCCGCACTCTCTCGCTTTAGCGGCGCGGAGCGCTTTGCATCAGCATGAGTGCGGGAGTATGTCACTTAAACCAGAAGCAGATCTCAGCTTTTGCCCAGCTTCAGCATCTGATCCACCACCCCTAGGGTTTCTTCGTAGAGGTAGTCGGGGCCAAGCCGCTGCAACTCGGCAGCCAGCAGGGTGTCGAGGGAATCCTGCTCCAGGGGAGCCACCTGGCGAACCACACATCTCTGAGCGCCCCCCATGGCTTCCATGCGCATACACCCTGTGATTTCGGAGCACAGCACAGTACAGGCGTCGGCTTCTTGGTTGCTGGAGGTGAGGCGCAGCCCGATGAGATCCCCCGGCTGGCTGATTTCCGAGGCCAAGGGCACAGCGGCCAGTTCTGCCATCACCTCGCCGCCCATTTGGGTTTGAAAGCGGATGCGGTCAATCTTGTAATCGTGTTCTTGAGCCTGAACCCGCTCTGTGGGAGTCCATCCCAGGCGACCGGCCAGCCAGCCCAGGAAGAGGAACGCCTGGCAGGGATTGCCGGCTTTGTAGTCGAGGTTCACGCGATCTACGAGGTATAGGGACTCCCGCCGGTCGGGAGGGTCAAAGGCTTGGGCGGTGAGTTCCTGCCAAGGCAGCAGCCGCCGCCAGTTGAGATCCCCACAGTGGCGCCCCTCACCCACCAAGAGGTGGATTTCCTGCAGATCTTCTTCTGGATTGACAAAGCCCCGTGAATCGACAATGACCCGATTGCTCAGGGCCACCAATTTTTGAAACAGCAAGCTGTTCAGATCCAGATCCCCCTGCCACCACAAAAAGGTGGGCAAGTTGGGGATCAGCAGCGAGGCGACCGTGCTGCAGGCCCGCACAAAGGCCGATTCGGGCGCTTTCAGGGTGATGTATTCGCAACAGACCAACGAGCTGCGCTGCTCACGGGTCACCGGACAGTAGGCGGCCACCTGGGCCTCGATGGCGTCGTCTGCGGATCCCTCCCGTTTGGCTCGCAGGTCAATGACGCGACAGGGGTTCTGGGTGGCGATGGCTTCGACGGTGGGGGAAGGCAGCAACAGCGCATCGTCCAGAGATTCGTACACCACCAGGGTAAAGGTGGCAGCGCGGGCGGCAACGCTCTCTCCTTTGGAAGACCAGATCTTGTTCAGCTCCTGCTCAATATCTTCGATGGAGACATCTTTCGGGGTTTGTAGGGGCAGGACGGCAGCAGATTGATCCATAGTCTCCTCCTGGAGTGGACTCTTGCTCGATTCTAGGCAGGCGGGTCGGCTGGCCGGGAAGGGCTTAAGGCGAGGTACAGATTGACCAACTCAAGCCTGCTCTCCGCACTTGCTCCAGGAAACTCGAGGCTCAAGCAGGCCGAGGCTGGATGTTCAGCTCCAAGGGGCGGGCGGGATCCCCTGTCAACAGGACTCCGCGGCCATTGGCGTGTAGGTGCCGCACAATCCAGTACAGGGTTTCTATGCGCTCCGGGCAGCCCAGTTTCTCTGCCAGTTGGGGCAAAGTCAGGGATCCCTGCTGCTCCTGCACCGTCTCTAGCAATCGCCGTTGCAGCTCCAAGACGGCGCTGGCGGCTTTTTTGCCTGCTTCCACCCCCGGTTGATGGTAGGCGTTGATCTGGATTAGGGAGGCATAGAGGCCCACGGCTCGTTCGTAGAGGGCAATCAAGGCCCCCACCGAGCGGGCATCTACCCGTGGCAGCGTCACGGTAATGGAGTCGCGACCGTTTTCGTAGAGGGCCTGGCGGGTGCCCTGCAGCAGGCCGTTCAGGTAGTCGCCACTGGTCACCTGCGGCTCCACGAAGGGGGAAGGGATCCCAGGCTCCCGATCCTGAAGCACCTCGATGAAGGTGACAAAGAAGTTGTTCAAGCCATCCCGCAACTGCTGGACGTAGGCATGTTGGTCGGTGGTGCCCTTGTTGCCGTAAACGGCGATGCCCTGCTCCACACGGTTGCCGTTTAGATCGTGGGATTTGCCCAGGGATTCCATCACCAACTGTTGTAAGTAACGGCTAAACAGCAGCAGGCGATCCTTGTAGGGCAAAACCACCATGTCCTTGCGCCCTTGCCCTTGACCGACGATGTACCAGGCCATGGCCAGCAGAGCGGCGGGATTGCGCTCCAGGTGGGGCAGGCGGGTGGCCTCATCCATGGTGGCTGCCCCGGCCAGCAAAGCCCGGATATCAATGCCCTGCAACGCTGCCGGCAACAGGCCCACCGGGGACGTTTCGGAGGTGCGCCCCCCCACCCAGTCGAAGATGGGGAAGACCTCCAACCACCCCTCCTGCCGCGCCTGCTGCTCCAATTGGCTGCCGGGGCCGGTGATGGCCACCGCATGCGCAGAAAAAGGGATCCCAGCCTTTTGGTAGGCCAGCTTCACCTCCACCAAGCCATTGCGGGGCTCTGGGGTGCCGCCGGATTTGGAGGTGGTGATCACCAGGGTTTGCCCCAGTTGGTCTGCCAGCCGCCCCAGCACCCGGTCAAACCCGTCGGGATCCGTGTTGTCGATGAAGTGGATGTTCAGGGGGGGGTGCAGCGGAGCCAGGGCCTCCGCCACAAATTGCGGCCCCAGAGCTGAGCCGCCAATGCCGATGCAGAGCAGCTCGGTGAACCGTCCCCCCCCGCTGGCCGGGATGGTTCCGCGATGGATCTTTTCGGCAAAGGTTTCCACTCGCTCAATGGAATCCTGAATGGCCTGCCGGATTTCAGGGGTGGGAGCCAGCTCGGGCGCCCGCAGCCAATAGTGGCCCACCTGGCGGCCTTCGTCGGGGTTGGCAATGGCTCCTGCCTCCAAAGCCTGCATATCGGCAAAAGCCTGGGCAAAGCGAGGCCGTAGCGCTTCCACCTGAGGGGGAGTGAAACGGATGCGGCTGATATCGACGAAAATCTCCAGGCCGGGATGGTAGTAAAGCCAATCGCAGTAGCGCTGCCAGAGTTCGAGGCTGTCCATGGGATCCCTTTTGCCGAAATCCCTAACCAGCTTACCAAACTCTTTCTTACTCCCAGCCGAGGGTTGTGCGCTCCAGCCAGGACTGATCCAAACTGATGAGTGCCTCTTTGACCCCCACACCGGTCTCAGGGTGACGCCAGTCGGGAGCGATCTCCCCCAAGGGAGCTAAGACAAAAGCACGTTCCATCATGCGGGGGTGGGGCAACGTCAGCTCAGGGCTGTTCAGGATGCGGCTGCCCATGGCCAGCAGATCCAAATCCAGGGTTCTGGCCTCCCAGCGGATGCGCCGCACCCGTCCTGCCTCCTGCTCGATGGCCAGCAGCGCCCCGAGCAACTCCAGGGGAGACTGGTAGGGGGGAAAGGGATCCAACGCCACCACTGCGTTAAGGTAGTCAGGCTGTCCGGGTGGCCCCCCTTGGGCTGGGCTGCGGTAGAGACTGGAACAGGCCACCACCTCTCCCAACCGGCGCAACTTCTGCACAGCCAAGCGCAACTGCTGCAGCGGATCCCCCAGGTTGCTTCCCAGGGCAACATAGGCCAGGTCACGATTCATGAGGCTTCCGCCCTGCTTACGGCTCGCCGGCGGTCGACCTCGACGTAAACATCCTCGAACAGCCCCGGCAGGGGAGCATGGGGCTTGTGAACCCGCACAGTTAGGGCCTCCAGTTGGGGATAGCTCTGCCACAGCCGCTCTGCGATCTGATCCGCCAAGGTCTCGACCAAGCGGTAGCGTTGGCCGGTCACCTCCTGCCGCACCCTCTCGTACACCTGGGCGTAGTCCACCGTGCGCGAGAGGTCATCTTGGATCTCGGCTAGGGAAAGCCGTATCTCCACGTCCACCACAAAACGCCCACCCAAAACCGCTTCCTCCGGGCAGTGGCCGTGGTAAGCATGAAAGACAAGGCCCTGCAGCACCAGCCTACCCTGCGTCATGGTGCAGAGCTTCCCAAGTGGCGAGGGCGGAAACATGAGCCGGCACGTTGTGAACCCGTACTAGGGCAGCCCCCCGGCTGGCTGCAAACAGGTGCACGGCCACGCTGGCGCTGTCTCGCTGATTAGGTACGGCAATGCCGGAAAGCTTACCCACAAAACTTTTGCGGGAGGCCCCCACCAAAACTGGGTAGCCGTAGGCCACCAGCCGCGGTAGGGCTTTGAGCAGGGTTACATTCTGCTCGGCAGTTTTGGCAAAGCCCAAGCCCGGATCCAAAACAACGCTGGGCACGCCCGCTGCCAGGGCCCGCTCTGCCTGTTCCCTGAGAAAACCGAAAACCTCCCCCTCCAGGTCAGCATAGTCGGTCTGCTGCTGCATGGTGCGCGGTTCTCCCCGCATGTGCATGATCACCGCCGGCACCCCCTTTTCGGCACAGACCTGTATCATTTGGGGATCCCGCAGCCCGCTGACATCGTTGATGATGTGCGCCCCGGCAGCCAAAGCCGCAGCCGCCACCTCCGTTCTGCGCGTATCGACGCTGATGGGGATCCCGGATCCCTGCAAAGCTCGAATTACCGGCAAAACCCGGTCGCATTCCACTTCTACCGGCACCGGATCTGCCCCTGGGCGGGTGGACTCGCCGCCAACATCCACCATCAAGGCCCCTGCCGCCGCCATGGCCTCGGCTGCCTGCACGGCTGCTTCTGGGGATCCCCACTGGCCGCCATCGCTGAAGCTGTCGGGGGTAACGTTTAGCACCCCCATCACCCCAACGCCCCGCCAAGAAAGACGGTAGCCCTCTGGCGTCTGTTCTGCCCCAGGCAGAGGACGTCGGGAGATCAAGCTGGTAACACCCATAACCGCTGCAGGCTGCCGTGTTGCAAAAGCAGGGGGAAAAGTCTCCCACTGCCTAGGATGGTATTGCCGTCAATCCCAAGGCTGGCGCAAGCCCAACAGGATTCTACAAAATTTTTTACAACGTCCTTACAGAGCCACGATTGGTGAAAGGCTGCCCCTGCCGGCTCAAGCGCAAGGAATGGCCCCCGCCGACAGAGGAAGCTCTCCCGCTCTGGCTAGAACATGATGTCGTCTTCGGAACGACCCCAGATGCACCAAATGATAGAGGCAAAGATTGCCATGTAAACCCAGGCCATCGGGCCGTATTGCAGCAGATCCATCAATACATCCCTAAAACATTTGTTTATCTAGTCCAATTATTGTGATGTTTCGTTACAGCGTCAACCGTTTTCTTAGGAAAAGGCCCCCTCTCAGACCCAGCCGGAGCTGCGCTGGGATCCCTTGTCCAGGGCGGGTTAAGTCTTTTTGCCTAAAGACAGGGAGCAAGTCTTCAGTTTCTGAGAAAACCCAGCTTGCCTGAGAGATGCAGGAGGATAGGGAACTAGACATTGAAGCGGAAGTGCATCACGTCCCCTTCCTGGACGACGTAGTCTTTGCCTTCGCTGCGCAGCAGGCCCTTTTCTTTGGCGGCATTCAGGGATCCCGCCGCCACCAGATCGGCATAGGCCACCGTCTCGGCCCGGATGAAGCCCCGCTCAAAATCGGAGTGGATCACCCCGGCTGCCTGAGGGGCTGTGGCGCCGACTGGAATCGTCCAAGCGCGGGTTTCTTTGGGGCCAGAGGTAAAGTAGGTGCGCAAGCCCAACAGCTCGTAGGTGGCTCGGATGAGAGATTTCAGCCCGCCCTCTTTTACCCCTAACGAATCCAGATAGGCCTGTCGCTCGTCGGGGGGCAGCTCCACCAGTTCCGCCTCCACCTGGGCTGAGACCACCACCACACCTGCCCCTTCCGCCTCGGCAAATTGCCGCACCTGCTCCACCCAGGCATTGCCGCTGGCCAGATCCGTTTCCGCCACATTGGCGGCGTAGATGACTTTTTTGCGGGTGAGCAGCCCCAACCCTTTGATCAACTGCTCTTCTTCTGGGCTGAGGGGTACCAGGCGAGCCGGCTTGCCCTCGTCCAAGGCAGCCTGTAATTGTTCCAGAGCCTGCAACTCCAGTTGGGCGGTTTTGTCGGACTTGGCCTGCTTGCGCACCCGCTCTATGCGCCGCTCGATCTGGGCCAAATCCGCCAAGGCTAGCTCCAAGTTGATCACCCCGATATCCCGCAAGGGATCCACCGAACCCGCCACATGCACAATGTTCTCGTCTTGGAAGCAGCGCACCACGTGCACCACGGCGTCCACCTGGCGAATGTGGGAGAGAAACTGGTTGCCCAGACCCTCCCCCTTGCTGGCTCCAGCCACCAGCCCGGCAATATCCACAAACTCGATTTGGCTGGGGATGATCTCGGCAGAACCGCTGATCTTGGCCAGCACCTGCAAGCGCTCGTCGGGCACCGCCACCCGCCCCACATTCGGCTCAATGGTGCAGAAGGGAAAGTTGGCCGCCTCGGCTTTGGCATTTTCACAGAGGGCGTTGAACAAGGTAGATTTGCCTACGTTGGGCAGGCCGACAATTCCAGCTCTCAACATCCAGATCTTGGGGAAAAAGCCAAAAACCAGGGTAACGGGATCCCTTGCCCAGCGGAAAGATCCCTACTCTGACGTTAGCATTTGCCGCCCCTTTCCCAACCGGTGGATCCGCTCCCAAGCGCTCCGCGCCGCCAACGCCACCACCCTCGGCTCCTCTCCCAAGAGAACTGTATTTTTTGTCAGCTGCACAGTGTTGGGCAGCTGAGGTCTTTTGACATCCTCCCCGGCCTTTAGGCCGGAGATTCCTACCACGCTGCGCATGGATGGCTCCTTGCGCAGTCGTCTCGGCGGGTTCCTGCTTCCGA
>NZ_JBSRZW010000045.1:0-14871 GCF_054058015.1 Thermostichus sp. MS-CIW-30 | reverse complement strand
ACCAGCCTAGAGGTTCGGGCCTGTTTTGTTCTCTGGTAGGGCAGAGCAGGCTCAGGGCTACTGAAAGCCCGCTCCGTACCGCTTAGCGGTCGGAGTCGGGTAGTTTACCCAAATTCCTGTTCGATGATCCGCCATCGGGCAGTGATCACGCCTGGATCTAGGCTGAGGCGGCTGACGACAAGTTCTAGGGCCTGGTCGTCGCGGGTCTGGGTGACTAGCTCTGCTTCGACTTTGACCAGATCGGGCTTGTCCTCCAGGTCTTCGCTGTAGAGGGCACGCAGTTTGAGATGGGTGGGAGCTATACCCTGCAGGAGCAAGGCGCGGATGTGGGCCTCTGCTTGGCTTTTGCAGACAAATGAACACTCATAGACCAGTTCCAGTTCTGTGCCCTTTAGGGGCTGCTGGTTGATGCGGTAGCCCAGCGGACGCAGCACAACGTTGGAGATCAACACAGCTGCGGCCCCAATGGCAGCTTGGGGAATGTACCCCGATCCGGCAAAGGCTCCCACCGCGGCTGCACACCAGATGGTGGCGGCAGTGTTCAGGCCACGGACGCTGGCTCCTTCCTTGAGGATCACGCCACCGGCCAAAAAGCCAATCCCCGATACCACTTGGGCCGCAATACGGGTCGGGCTGCTTTCATCAGGGGTGAGAACCGAGAGCATGACAAACAAAGCTGCACCCGTGGCCACCAAGGTGTTGGTGCGTAAGCCGGCCATGCGCTGCCGCCACTGTCGCTCCAGGCCAATGAGGGATCCCAGGACAAAGGCAACGGCCAAACGCAAGGTGAAGTCAATCCAGGTCATGCTCCGGTTCTCGTGAAAGGATAAAGTTTAGCCATCCTCATCTGGGATCCCAAGGGCAGTGGCTTCCTGTTGCAAGGTTTGCCAGAGGGCTTCCAGTTGAGCAAAGGCGGATTCTGGGGCCAGCTTACCACCTGTTTCTAAAGCACAGGTTATGCCCACCCGATAGGCATACTGCTGCAGCCGTGACCGAAATTGAGCAGCAGCCAAGGGAGATAGAACTTTCAAGGTCATGGCACACCTCCTAAATGTTTGCTGTAACCCTTCGTTGGTCAAAGGACACCTCGTAAAAGTGCTCTGCGCCGCCGTCGCGATGGCCTTGTGGCGAGACTCTGAAAGGCTGATTTCTCAAGAAGGGCTGGATTATTCGTTCCTGGAACGCGCTTTGCCGGTGAGGTGCCCCCTGGATCCAGCGCCGGCGCAGCCCTAGAGCCCCACTTCAACCCCGACTAGCCAAGCCACCAGGGTGAAATACACCCAGAGGCCGGTGAAGTCTTTAATGGTGGTGATAAAAGGATCCGCTCCCGGAGCGTGGTCAAAGCCCAGCTTTAACATCACCCAGGGCAAAATGGCGCCCAAGATAGCCCCCAAAGTGAGGACAATGGCCAGAGCCAAGCCCACCGCTAGACCCAATTGTGGGATCCCATTCGGTGCCCCCTGCCAGAAGTAGGCAATCACCCCAGCCGTGGCCCCCAGGATCAGACCGATAATGCCACCAATGCTGGCTTCCCGCAGCAAATAGGGGAGAAACTGCCGCACGTTGATGTGGCCCCAAGCCAAGCCACGGGCAAAGATGGTCGTAGATTGGGTACCGACATTACCGCCCATATCCATGACCAAGGGGATGAAAATAGCCGCTGCCGTCACTGCTTGCAACACTTCCTCAAAGGTTTGGATCACTCCCCCCACCAACATGCCGCCAATCAAGGTGACGATTAAAAACGTGATGCGCAGGCGGACGGCATACCAACGGGCGCCTTTAACCAGGCGCTCGCTCCAAACCTTGTCTCGGCTGAGCAAGCTGCCCACCCCTGCTTGGGCCAGAGCGGCGTCGGTGGCTTCTTCTTCCACCAAGTTGATGACATCTTCAAAGGTGATATCTCCCACCAAGCGCCCTTCCGTATCCACCACCGGAATAGCCGGCAAGCCCGAATCCTTGAGCAAACGAGCTGCCTGGAGATCCCGGTCGGTAACCCGAGCAAAAGTATCCGATCCCTCAATCAGCTCCCGAATGGGCAAATCCGGATCTGCTTTCACGAGGCGCACGGTGCGAACCAAACCTTTGTAGAACCGCTGATCGTCCACCACAAAAATCACATCCAGCTCATCGTCTCCCAGTTGAGAGTCCCGCACGCTGGCCAGAGCAGCCCCGACGGTGAGGGTATCTCGTACCGACAAGTAGCGCAGGTTCATCAGCCGACCGGCACTGCGCTCTGGATAACCCAGCAAGATATTCACTGCTTCCCGAGCTTCTGGGCTGAGGTTGGCAATGAGGCGCTTGGTTACTTTGGCCGGCAACTCCTCAAACAGACGCACCCGCTCATCCGGAGGTAAGGCTTCTACCAGCCGGATCACTTCTGGGCTTTCCATGCTGCGAATGAGATCGGCCTGCTCTTCGGGCCGCAGATACTCAAACACTGCAATGGCTTTGTCTTTTTCCAGCAAGCGGAAAGCCAAAACCCGCTGCCGAGGTGAAATCTCCATCAACTGCTGCACCAGCTCGGCAATGGGAGCGCGGTTGGCCTCTCGCTTGGCGGCTTCCAAGGAAGCAGGGGTTAGGAGATCGCGAAGAATGTTGTGCCGCATGATAAACCTCCGAACGTTGGGGTCAGCCGGGATGAAGAGAACCAGGAGGTCAACAGCCAACCGGTGCTCCGAGGCTCACAGGGAAGCCCTGAAACCCTTGGATGGCCGCGCAGCAAGCCGTAGGTCTAGCGCCAGGCCTCCAAGCCCAGCTTGGATCGCAAGCGCCCAAGCCAATAAAAGGGACTCCAAGGGATCCCCAGGCCTGCGGAAACCCCAAAACCCACAACGGGAAAGTCAAGGGGAATCCCCTCGGAATTACTCCTGATCTCCCCTTTTCTGAACAGGGCTGCACAAACCCATTGCTCAGGTAAGGCTCTGCTCAGCTCATCTGTTCGTCGCCGACTGAGAGAGCCACCCAAGTCAAAAGCTAGCTGGGAAAACTCTCCCACCCCTTCGCGTTGGCGAAACGGGATCCTCTCAAGCGACGACAGAAGCTGTCAGCGGGGAAAAGGAAGACACCAGTAAGAGCCCAATCTTCAAGAACGTGCTCCTCGAAGACCATCCACTGGTGGCTGGCGCTACGACTACCGGAAGCGTCCATGCTGTTGAACGTTTTCCTCCAAAAAGGTTAACCGAAACAACCCGGACAGCCAGAAGAGGATCTCTTCAGCTCCCTTTAGGCTAGTTGCAGGAGTGGGATCCCGTCAACCCTTTTTCTCCAGCTCATCCGGTGAAAAATTGGTGGGGCAGCTGGAGGGGTAAGATCGGGGTGAGCAGCAATAGCCCCCTTGTGGTTCCTCTCGTCTCGACATTGCCCTCAGCCTGACTCAGCAGAGTCTACATCTCGGTGGCTTGCGACCTTGAGCAACCCACGCCCTTCGCCGCCTCTGTTTTGTTAGTGGTTTTTGTTAGTGGTTTGTTGGTGGCCTTGCTTCAATGAGCTGCGCTTCCCATCTCCTACAGGTGCCGATGTCCTTGAGCTTATGGCCTCCCTTCCCCTCATTGCCGTGATCTTGGGCACACGGCCCGAAGCCATTAAGCTGGCCCCGGTGATTCAAGCCCTGCGTGCCAGTCCCCATCTGCGCACCGAGCTGATCTTGACCGGACAACACCGGGAAATGGTGGATCAGGTGATGCGGCTATTCGGTCTGCAAGCGGATCGGGATCTGGCGATCATGCGCCCCCGCCAAAGCTTGACGGACATCACCGAAGCCACCTTGCGGGGCCTAGAACTCTACTTTCAAGAGCAACATCCTCAACTGGTTTTGGTGCAGGGAGATACCACCACCGCCTTCGCTGCCGCCTTGGCAGCTTTTTACCACCGGATCCCGGTTGGGCATGTGGAAGCCGGACTGCGCACCGATGATCTCTACAATCCTTTCCCCGAAGAGGTCAATCGCCGCCTGATCTCCCAGTTGGCCAGCCTGCACTTTGCCCCTACCCCCCAAGCCGTTGACAACCTGAAGCGAAGCCACGTGGTGGGATCCATCCATTGCACCGGCAACACTGTCATCGACGCCCTACTGCAAGTGGCCTCCCAAGGGATCCCCTGCCCCATCCCCGGCCTGGACTGGCAGCGCTACCGTGTTCTGTTGGTTACCGTGCACCGACGCGAAAATTGGGGGGATCCGCTAACCGCCATCGGCAAGGCTCTGCTGCAGATCTTGGCCGAGTTTCCCGATACCGCCCTTCTCTTGCCCCTCCATCCCAACCCTGTGGTGCGGGATCCCCTGCAGACCCTGTTGGGATCCCATGAGCGGGCTTTTCTCACTGAGCCTCTGGACTATCCCCTCTGGGTGAGCGCCATGCAGCGCTGTACCCTCATCCTCAGCGACTCCGGCGGCATTCAAGAAGAGGCCCCTGCCCTGGGCAAACCGGTGCTGGTGCTGCGGCAGACCACCGAACGTCCTGAAGCGATTGCTGCCGGCACCGCCCGCCTGGTAGGCACACACCCCGAAAAGATCCTGAAGGCAGCCCGAGAATTGCTCACAGACCCACAAGCCTATGCCCGCATGGCCCAAGCCCAAAACCCCTTTGGCGATGGCACTGCCGCCCGGCAAATTCGCCACATCATCGAGCGGTGGTTTAACCCGCAAAGCCCTCGAGAAGAACAAAGTTAAGAATTAAAAGTTAAGAATTAAATAAGAATCAAAGATGTATAGACCGTTACCGGGAAAACCGTTTCTTTACCTATTGCTCTCAGTAAGACAATTAAGATAGAAAGCCTGACTCCAATCCAATTGACCCCAGTCCAATCAAGAGCGAGGATGCAAACCATGAGCACGACTGCAACTGCCACCACCGTTGTCCGGGTGCCGATTGTGGATGCCACCCCAGAAAATGTGCAACCCTTCGGCCAACTTATAGGGGACGATGTGGCCAATCCTGGGCTGGGGATCCCCTTTTATCAGGGGCGTGTCCTGGAAGGACAAAACATCGACTTTCAATACACCGGTAGAGCCGTTATCCGTACGGCTAAGATCCTGCCCGGATATCCACCTGTGCTCTGGCTGGAGCGCCACATGCGTATGACCCAGTTGTTTGTCGGCCTGGGGCAAGAGCCGTTCATCATGGTGATGGCTCCTCCCAACCATCCCAAAGAAGCTCCCGATCTCGACAAAGTACAAGCCCTACGATTCCCTGCCGGGCATGGGCTGCTGCTGCACCTCGGCACGTGGCACGATTTCCCCATTGCCTGCGAGCGCCCCGTTGTGGTGCTAACCGCCAACTCCGAAGAAGTGGTGGAAGCCCTGGCCAGCATGAAAGGTGCCCAGGAAATGAATCAGGGGGATGTATTCAAAATTTCCCTCCCCCAACGGCTAAAAGCGGAGATCCACCTAGAGCTGGTGTAAACTACCCGACATCAACCGCTAGGCGGTACGGAGCGGGCTTTTAGTAGCCCTGCAGTTGGCAAGCCAACCACGAGCCTCTGGGGTGGTTTACAGCACCCCCAATCGACCGTTACCAGTGCCTTAAACAACCGTTTCTGGTGTCCGCAGCATTATTATAGCATTCCTCCCGACATCGACCCTACGGGTACAGTGCGGGGCTCCTGCAATTTCTAGCTGAATGCAAGTCCGGATCCCTGAATCTCTACAGGATGCCAAAGCCTCAGTTCTACAAAGTGGCGCTCTATCAGCCTTTGGCTGGATAGGGAACTCTTCGCCTTAACTGGGCCTTAACTAGGGCCAGACTCTTGTACCGAAACCTCCCTTTGGACCCTTCTTCCCCTGCAAGGGTCTAAGTATTCGAGAACACCTATTCTTACACACAAAAGCTTCGAGACAAGTTCAGAGAGAAATGCCTCTAGGCAAGAAAGGCTACCTGAGATTCTGCCGACAGGCGTCTTTAGGAGGGCCGTATTCAGCGGGAAGATTCACAAACGTCGGCAGCGTTGGCATCTGGAGGGAGTTGCTCTATATTAAATCAGCTAGCATATTCGATATTTGCCAGAATTTAAGTTATTGTGAGAGCTGACATGCCATCCAATTGGTCAGACATCCATCCTCTCAATCCTGGGCAAGGGTTGGGTTCAGCCCAGTCTGCGCCTTCCCATTGGAATGAGCGCCACAGGGGAGAAGGCTCTCATGCCGAGTATGAGAGGAACGGATCTCAGACCAGAGCGGCGGATCGTCCAGAGGAGATCATGCCGAGCAATGCAGCAAAGATTAAGGTTGTAGGCGTGGGGGGTGGGGGTGGCAACGCGGTCAGTCGGATGGCGGCCAGCAACCTTGTGGGCGTCGAGTTTTGGAGCGTCAACACCGATGCGCAGGCCCTTGCCCAGTCCTCGGCAGTGAACCGCTTGCAAATTGGGCAGAAGCTGACTCGAGGCTTGGGTGCAGGTGGTAACCCGGCCATTGGCCAGAAAGCGGCAGAAGAATCCAGCGAAGAAATATCGGCAGCCATCAAAGGGGCAGATCTGGTCTTCATTGCCGCCGGCATGGGGGGAGGCACGGGCACGGGTGGAGCACCCGTCATCGCCCAAATTGCCAAAGCCAGTGGTGCCCTGACGGTGGGAGTGGTGACACGGCCTTTTTCCTTTGAGGGCAAACGCCGCAGCAAGCAGGCCGAGGAAGGGATCCAAGCGCTGCGGGAGGCAGTTGATACCCTGATTGTAATTCCCAATGACAAGTTGCTTTCGGTGATCTCCGAGCAAACCCCTGTCCAAGAGGCTTTTCGCGTTGCTGATGATGTGCTGCGGCAGGGGGTGCAGGGCATCTCGGATATCATTCTCATTCCCGGCATGATCAATGTGGATTTTGCCGATGTGCGCAGCGTGATGGCCGATGCCGGCTCTGCCTTGATGGGAATTGGCATGGGATCCGGCAAGTCCCGCGCCCGCGAAGCCGCCATTACCGCTGTATCTTCGCCGCTTTTGGAAACCTCCATCGAAGGGGCTAAAGGTGTCCTCTTCAACATTACCGGTGGGCCGGATTTGTCCTTGCATGAGGTCACGGTGGCTGCCGAGATCATCGCCGAGGCAGTGGATCCCGAGGCCAACATCATCTTCGGCACCGTCCAAGACGAGCGCATGCAGGGGGAAGTGCGCATCACGGTCATCGCCACCGGTTTCCAAGAGAAAGCCCGTCCAGCCGCCATCCCTGCTGCAACCAAAGTTTCTGCCTCCAACAAGTCGGGGGTTCCCAAGCCCACTCCCACGGGCTCTGGGCTGCCGCCTCGACAGCCTCCGGAGCCTGAGCCGCCGATGTCTGGAGGCTTAGATATTCCCGAGTTCTTGCGCCGCCGACGGCCCCCTTCGTAGGGTAGGGTGGAGGTATGCTGGTATCTTGGTGCCGGTTGTCAAGGGTGGGGAGTGCTTTGGGGTTAGGCCATGAACATTGTTGTCTTGGCGGGGGGGCGTTCGGCAGAACGTCAAGTCTCTTGGGTAACGGGTAAAGCCTGCAAACGGGCTTTGGAGGACCTGGGCCATCGGGTCAAGGTAATCGACCCAGAGGAGGATCTGCCTCTGCGCCTTTGGCAGGAACGGCAAGCCGGCTGCGACTTCGTTTGGATTGCCTTGCATGGCCCCGGTGGCGAGGATGGGGTGGTACAGGGAATGCTGGACTGGCTGGGCCTGCCCTACCAGGGATCCGGGCCGCTGGCCAGTGCTCTGGCCATGGATAAGCTGGTCTCCAAGCAGATCTTTCGCGCCGCGGGGATCCCTACCCCCGATTGGCAGGTTTGGGACGACCAAAGCCCCCTCACTTGGGCCGACTGTGCGGCAGAGTTGGGATCCCCACTGGTGGTTAAGCCCAGCAACAACGGCTCGACGGTGGGCATCAGCATTGTCCGGGATGAGAGGTCATTTGCTCAGGGGCTGGAGTTGGCCCGCTCGGTCTCGTCGCGGATTTTTCTGGAGCGCTATGTTCCCGGAAAGGAGATCACCCTCTCGATCTTGTCCGGCCAAGTTCTTCCGGCCATTGAGATCATCCCCGCCCAAGGCGACTTCTACGACTACGAAGCCAAGTACGCACCCGGTGGCTCGCGGCATTTGATCCCCTGTTCCCTCAGCCCGGCAGGGTTGGCCCGCTGTGAGGCTGCAGGTCTGAAGGCCTACCAGGCGTTGGGGTGCGAAGGCTTGGCGCGGGTGGATCTGCGGGTGGATCCCGAGGAAAATCCTTGGGTGTTGGAGGTGAATACACTGCCCGGCATGACCCCCACTTCCCTCTGTCCCGATGCGGCGGCAGCTCTGGGGTGGACGTTCACCGAGTTGGTGGAGCGAATGCTGCAGGATGCCTTGCAAAAAGCCCAATTGACCGGATCCCGGCACCCTCAAAGTTCATCGGCGACTCTCGGCAACGCTCCGTAAACTACCCGACCCTGACTGCTTCGCAGTACAGGGCGGGCTTTCGGTAGCCCTGCAGTTGGCAAGCCAACCACGAACCTCTAGGCTGGTTTACGACAGCCCCCAAAAGCGCAATCACATTCGCACCATTCAAATCCGCATCCCCTTCCCATCCACAGTGTCCACACTTAAACTTCTTTCCACTGCGATAGGATTGCGCAGGGTCGGGATGAATGTGCAAACACCGGTGGCAGGTCTGCGACGTGTAGGCAGGCGGAACAAGAATCAGAGCAACCCCCGCACGCAGAGCCTTGTACTCCAAAAATTGACGGAGTTGATAAAACGCCCAACTGTTGGCCCTGCGCCGTTCAGTTTTACTGCGGGGTTGTTGGTTGATGCGCTCCCGGATCCCTGTCAGGTCTTCCAGGGCAATAGCGCTGTTTGTCGCCTTTGCCCTAGAGACAATAGCTTTGGAGATGCGATGATTGACCCACGCCTGAAAGCGCCTCTCCTTGCCAGACAGCCGTTGCAACAGTTCTCTGCATCTGCGCCGCGAACTGCGTGTGCCCTTACTGGCTTTGCGTTGGAGTGCCGCCCTCAGCTTGGAGTAGTGGTCTCGGATTCGATTCAACTGCTGTCCATTCCAGTTATCCCCTTCTGACGTATGAGCAATATCCGTCCTTCCCAAATCCACCCCCAGCACTCTATCCGTGCCTTGCGGTGGGGATGGCTCCGTTTCCACACAGATCTGAATAGAGTAGGAGCCGTCTTTACGCTTGACCAGAGTGGCAGATTTGGGATTGGAGCCCGCCAGCCGTTCTCTCTGGTAGCGGCCAATCGCCAGCTCAAAGCGCTCCCGACCCTCCACCGTGGTCAGCGACACCGTCCAGTCTTTCTCGCGGAACGAAAAGATACGAGCGTCGTAGGTAGCGAAGCCACCCTTGAACGCTTTGACGGGGCGGTTTTTCTGTTGGGCAACTTTACGGGCGCCGGCCAGCCGCCTGCAGACCTGCTGAGCCAAGTTACTGGACAAGCCGAACCGGGCACGGATTTCGCGGTAGCACAGAGACTGGAGCTTAACGGCGTTGGCGACTTTCTCCGGCGTGTTCTGGTTGACCCAGTTCAAGGCTTGGCCAAAAGCCTCCAAAGTCGCGTCCAATTTGGCGGCCTGCGACTGGGACACCTTGAGCTTGCAGGAGACGGTCAGGACTTGGGTCATGGTTCTATCATAACTTCCGCATTCCTCCCGACACTGACCCTACGGGTACAGTGCGGGGCTCCTGCGATTTCTAGCTGAGGCTTTTCCTAAGACAAGAGCCTCTACCCCAGGTTTTTGCTCTCTCAGAGAAGGGCAACCAGCAAAAGAACTACCCCAGCTCCGACAATCAGTACAGCTCCCCCCAGCCACACCCAGGAGATGCGGGATCCGCGGCCTTTGTCGGTTTTCCCGACAGGATTCTCCGGCGCGGGTTCAGGCTTTGAGTTGACCGAATCTGGGGCAACAACTGTTAGATCCTGCAACAAGAAGTCGCCTTTTTTTTCCAACAGAACCGTGGTTTCTTCTGAGGCCAGCAGCGGGTTCAACAAGGGGGCCGTTTGCTCCCACTCGTATTCGGAATGTCCCGACTCACGCCCGTACACCGTGACCTGCTCCAAGCCGGGCAAGCCCAACGCCCTGAGCTCCGCCTGCACCCGTTCCATGAGATGGGGGTAGTCCACTCGGGCCGAGGAGGATCGATTCAGAAGAACGTGTAGATGACCTTGGCGGCGTTTGACCGCGATTTTGACCGGGGCAGCCAACCGAGCCTGCAACGCTTGGGCAATCTCAGCTTCGGTCATGGGGCAACATCCAAGGCATGCGAGTTAATTCTAATACAATCCTAGGGCAACGATGCAGAGGGCTACGGGGGCTCGGGGTAGAATGGGATGCGCGTTGGCGAAGAAAAGCAGAGCGTTCATCTTTTTCTCTCGCCGGATCCCTAGCTGGAAGTTCTATGCAAGAGAAAACCATTGTCCGCGATTACTTCAACTCCGTTGGCTTCGAGCGCTGGCGGCGCATCTATGGTGAAGAAGAAGTCAATTTCGTCCAAAAAGACATCCGCCTTGGCCATGCCCGCACGGTAGAGACGGTGTTGCAGTGGTTGGGGGATCCCTCGGGTTTACGCATTTGTGATGCCGGATGCGGGGTGGGCAGCCTCAGTTTGCCCTTGGCCACCAGAGGGGCGCAGGTGTTCGCCAGCGACATCTCGGAACAAATGGTGAACGAAGCACGCCGCCGCCAGCAAATGGAGCTGGGATCCACAGACAACCCCCAATTTTGGGTCTCGGATCTGGAGGAATTGACAGGGGAATACGATGTCGTCATCTGCCTCGATGTGATGATCCACTACCCTGAAGCCGAGGCCCTGCGCATGCTAAAGCACCTGACCCGCCTGGCTCGGTCCCGCCTGATCTTCAGTTTTGCCCCCAAAACCCCCTGGCTGACGCTGCTGAAGAAAGTGGGAGAGTTCTTCCCCGGCCCCAGCAAAACCACCCGCGCCTATCAACACCGAGAGGCGACCTTGGTGAGCCAATTAACCGAATGGGGCTGGAAAGTGCAGCAGCGACAAACCATTCGCAGCCGCTTCTACTTTGCTTGGCTGCTCGATCTGGTTCGCTGAACCTGCCGCCCACTGGATACCTTCTGTCGGAATGTTCGCCTGAGGTGGTGATCTCCCAGATTTCCAGACGCCAGGAAGCGATCTCGAGCCAGCAGTATGGCCATGCTGGTTTGCCTCAGCCCAAGGGGTCAGCCGAGGTTATCCAGTTGCTCCAGCAAATCGGGATCTGCCAGCTTTTGTAGGGCAAGCCGCGCGTCATCCCGCACCCCCCAATCGGGATCGCGACTGGCGCTGGTCAGCAATTGCCTTGTTAGCATCGTGTAAACAATGGGATCCTCGAGAGCCAGTTTCACCTGTTGCCCCAGGATCCCTAAGCTCCAGGCACAGTTGCCGCGTACCGCTGCGATTGGATCTTGAGCCAAGCCCCGGCAGAGAGCTGCGACCACCTCATCCAATGCCGGGCCAGGCAACGCCTGCGCCTGGGCCAGTTGTCCGAGAGCACTGGCAGCCCACAATCGCACTGCCGCGATATCCCCGGCCAACACTTCCAGCAACACCGGGTACGCCCGCGGATCCTTGGCATTGCCCAACGCCCACACCAAGCCTTTGCGCACATAGCCGTTCCAATCCCAGCGCAAGCCCTCGATCAGCACCTCCACCTCAGCGGGATCCGGATTCCGACCTAGGGCATAGGCTGCTCCCACCCGCACCAACGGGCAGGGATCCCGGACTAGGGCCAGCAGGGGTTTAACGGCGCGGGGTTCTTCGATCTCACAGAAGGCGCGGGCCGCCTGCATCCGCAAATAGGGATCCGGATCCTGCAACCGCTGCAGCATCAGCTCCACATCCACCTCCGGCGGTGAGTGAGGTGGCAGCTCGTCTAGGGGCTCAAGGGGGGAAAAAGCGTCTTCTTGCATGAAAGGGTGCCCAGGTGTTGGCGGAGGGGGCGAGCGCAAAACTCTCCCTTCCCCACGACAAAAGCCAGAGCAACAACAGCCGAACCAGCAGCAGAGTTGCTGCCTATCATAAACCGCCGGGATCCTCTGCCTGATCTGCTCTTTCCGGTTGGGATCCCGGCACCCTAAGCAAGTCCGCTCCTTCCAACACCCGCGCCGAGCGGATCACATCTCCCACCTGGATGCGCTCCACCCACTCCATCCCCTCGGTGACGTAGCCGAACACGGCATAGCGCCCGTCCAAAATCGGCAGAGCAGAGAGGGTGATGTAAAACTGGGAAGAGGCTGAGTCAAGTGGGCTAGAACGGGCCATGGCCACCGCCCCCAAACGATGGGGCAAGAGCAACTTACTCAGAGCAGCGGGATCCTGGATCAAGGTGTTGTAGCGGGGGTAGGGTTCCCCACGCAGCTGAATTTCCAGGGGGATGGTGCGCAGGCGGTTGCTCCCCGGCTCTGTTGCACCCCCTGTACCGTCACCACGGGGATCCCCACCCTGCACCACAAAAGGCTGCGGATCCTTTTCCACCCGATGGAAGGTGAGGCCATTGTAAAAGCCCCGCTGAACCAAATCCACGAACTGGCCGCCGGTCAGGGGTGCCGCTTCCCCGTGGATCGCCAAGATCACCTTGCCTACCCCCTCAGCAGTTTGCACCTCCATCTCCACCACTGCCTTCCCTTGCAGTTGCGGGCGGCTAGCATAGGCCGCCGGGATCCCAGAGGGGGATTCTGAGAGGGGGGGTGTACTGCGACAAGCCAACAGCCCGAGACAGAGGTATCCCAGAACTAAGCCCACTCCCACTCTGCAGCGGCTCATTCGCCCCAGCTTGGCGAATTTCATCTGCCCCTTCTCCTTCAATCCAATCTCCCACCCTCCAGGCGCTGCTCAACCCAGCAGGGATCCCTATCCAGGTGATTCAGATCCGCTGCGACAGCCCCAACTGCAAGGTAACGCTTTGAGCACCATTGCTCACCCTCACACCGTAGGGGCTGATGGAGGTAACCCGCCACTCTGCTTTCACCGCATGGCCAACAGCCACCTGACGTACTACGTTGTCGATCAAGATCAGAGCCTTGGGGGCACCTGGATCGTGGATCAATCCCACCAGCTTCATCTGCGGCACAGGCTGGGGTGGGATCCGCGCTGGCACCGGAGGCGCAGGTACCCTGGGGGGAGAGGGAAGACCAGCCCCTCTTGAAGCAAGAGGAGCGGCAACAGTCGGCGGTTTTGCCGGTTCGACCAAGACAGCCTTTGCAGAATCCTCAGGTGGAGCTTTGGGGTTTTCATCCACATCAGCAGCAGTGGGAAGCAAGGGCTCCTGGTGAGCATCGGAATGGGAAGAATTGGGTGCCTCAGCCAAGGGATCCCGAGTGGCCTGCGAAAAAACCACCGCCCGCGGGCGCAGGGTCATCCAAAAAGCCAGCCCTGCCACCAAGGTAGCGGCCAAAGCCATACCCAGCAGTAATCCTCCGGCAGCAGAGAAGCGCCGGGAAGGCAGTGGGGGCCGTGTGCCGAGGTAAGGATATTCGCCGGCTTCTGACAGCCCCTCTTCCAAGCTGTTCTCCAAATCCTCGAACAGCTCATCCAACAGAGAATCTGCCTGCTTGACTTGGCCAGACCATGCCCAAGGGGAACGACGGCCTCTGCCCGCTGAAGCATCTAACCCGGACATACAACCTCCCTAGCCTGAGCGGCGGGGATCCCGAGGAGTTGAGACACTCAGCCAACAGTTGCCGTCTATCGCCCAAAGGCTCTCAAAGGAGCCGCATTTCCGGGTACTCGGTCAACAGCGCCTCTGCCGACAGGGTGTCTCCCTCCAACTGCGGCGTCCACAGCACTTCGATGGCCACAATCCGATCTGCCGGAATCGAAGCCAGCTGCAACAGGCACTGCCGCAGATCCGCCGTGGAGTTAACTACAGGTAGTGTACCCAAGTTACCACGATACGCAACCAGTAGAGTTACCAGCAGGTACTCGCCAACATCTGGGATCCCAGCAGCAGATCGCTGCAGCGCCGCTTGGGAGACTTGTTGGATCTGGTTGTTGCGGTTGCTGAGGCTTTCGACGCTGAACTTGCTCCGTTCTTGTAAAGAGGCTTGATAGAACAGGGATTCGGCGCGGGAGAGGGGCAGCTTCTCCGCTTGGGCATGGCCATAGGCCCAGTAGTCGCTGTAGCGCATCAAGCCAAGGGTGACCTCTTGCAACAGTTGGCTCAGCCCTTCTGGCGACTGAGTATCCGCCTCCAGAGCCAGGGCGTTCATGTCTTTCTGCAGTTGCCGAGCGCTGGCCAGCAGTCCCACTTTTACCTGCGCAACAGTTACCTGGGGATCGCGAACCCCAATGCTATCGTCCCCTTCTTCGGATCTGATCCCCGAGCGCAGCGTCTGCACCAAAAAGCTACCTGCCCCAACCAAGAGCAGCAGCGTCAGCAGGCCGCCACCCCCCCCTCCCCAGAAAAAGGGCACCAGCAGCGGAAAACCAAAGCCGCCTCCATAGCTGGGGTAGACAGGAGCTGAGTAGTGCGGGCCAATCGAGCGGGGGGCAGAGAACGTCGGAGACCGGAAAGATCCGCCGCCAATGCGACCGCCACTGCGTGCCCAAACAGCGCCTATGGGAGCCAGGGCCAAGGTCAAGGCCAGGGCAATGGCCAGCAGAGGCCGGCAGACGCGACCGATTCGTTTCAGCATGATCACAATGTTTTCGTCCATCACGGGGCTAGTCTTTCTTAATTCTACGCTTTCTCGTTGGCGGGAATAGGGGCGGAAACCGATCCCCCACCCGGCCATCTCACTTGTTCAATTCTTCTGTGTTGATTCTTTGTGTACTGAGCCGGCCAATGACCGTCAACCAATCGAGGCAGAGCCATGCTACGGTCTGGAAGGTTGCCAGGAGGAGCATGACTCTAGTCAATAATAAGCTCAACTATACTGAAAATAATGTATAATATGTTCAGTACGGATTACTACCAGTTGATCTTTCTGTT
>NZ_JBSRZW010000044.1:0-17154 GCF_054058015.1 Thermostichus sp. MS-CIW-30 | reverse complement strand
GGACTCCGTCCCGCTGACGCGAACAGAGATAGGCAGGATGCGATCGCTTCTTTCCTGAACCATGTTCAGGAGAGTTCAGCGTGAATGTATCAGGAACGGTTCGAGCCGCAGGGATCAGTGGGTGGCGCTCAGTTCCTTGGTTGGGCAGCATTGCAGAGCAGCAGGGCATCTGGATCCCAAAGGATCTGCCCATCAAGAGCCATTCTCCCCAACACCGGCATTCCTACTTGGGCTTCCAGGCGCGGGATCAAAGTTGCATCCAGCTTTTCCAAGGCTTGGGGATCCCCAGTTTCGGTCAGGGATCCAATCAGCACCCACCCCAAACCGCAGGCCTTGGCTTGGCGCAACAGGGCGGCAAAAGCAGCAGCTTGGCTCAGAGCGGCCTCCCGCTGCAGCGTCAACAGCAAGCTCAACCCCCACGCATGGGCTAGATCGGCCCAGGTTTGGCCTGGCCCCAGGGGATCGGCAACGCTGCCCGGCAAAACCAGTAGGGGATCTTTTTCTCCTGCCCACTCGGAGATTTGTTGCCAGAGGGCCTTTAGCTGAGCTTCCGAAGGGTTGGGATCCACTCTGAGCCGGCCCCAAGGGCGTTGAACCACCTGCTGCCAAGCGTCGGCCACTGCCGTAGCTCCTGGGATCCCCGGCCAGGTGTTGGCCACCATCACCTTCATGGCTCTGCCTCCCATAGGGCGAGAAACTCCGGCTGGATCTCGAAGCCAAACACCAAAGCCATATCCCGCAGCATGGAGACGGATCCCAGGTTCTGCTGCTTAAACCACCGCATCAACACAAAGATCTTCTGATAGACAAAGATCTCCAACGCTTCTGGGTTGTAAACAATACCCTCCCGAGGGTTGAATTGGTGGGGCACCATCATAGCCGCGTAACGGGCGAGTTCTCCTTGGCGCCAATTGAGAAAGTAGGGCATCCAGGGGTAGACTGTATCCCAACGAATAAACCACAGGCGCACCTCCGGGATCTCGGACAGCTCCCGTGGATCCTCAGGGCTGCGCGGCCAATCGATGGCGCATTGCACCTGCTGGGCAGCACGCACGGGATCGGCCATCAAGGTTTTCACCAGCTCATGGCCGGGGGTGAGATCCAGAGTTTGAATGGCCTTGGCAGGAAGGTAGAGGGTAATCGGCACGGCAACACAGCTATCTGGCTTGCAAATGCAGCTTATCTCAGCTCTGCTCTGTCTTGCTCGCCACTGGGATCCCTAGACGGGTGAGATCGAGGGCAAAACCTGCCGTTACCAAAAACACTTGGTCGGCCAGGGGAGCCAGCCTTTGGGTCAGTTCCCCCATCCGATCCCGAAACCGCCGCCCCAGTGGGTAAGCGGGCACCACCCCCCAGCCCACTTCTTCAGACACCAGGAGGATCTCCCCTCTATGGCTTTGCAAGGTTGCCAAGAAGGATTGCACCAAGGGATCCCATTCTGAAGAGGGACAGTCTAGGCCCTGCGCCACCCATCCCCCCAGCGAATCCACCAGCGCACAACAGGGCTGGGGCAACTTTTGCAGTTCTGCCCCCAAGTCCCTCCCGGTTTCCCAAGTCTGCCAACCGGAAGGCCGCCGTTGCCGGTGCTGTTGAACGCGCTCTGCCCATTCTGGATCCGTCTTGGGATCGGGTTTCGGCCCGGTAGCCAGGTAGATAACCGGCAAGCCTGAAGCCGCAGCCAAACCCTCTGCCAGCCGGCTTTTGCCAGAGCGCACAGGGCCACAGATCAGCACAATCGACATTACGCTGGAAATCCACTGACGTTTGAGATTAACCTAACAACAGCGCACTTGAACTTCAGCTAGAAATCGCAGGAGCCCCGCACTGTACCCGTAGGGTCAGTGTCGGGAGGAATGCGGAAGTTATGATAGAACCATGACCCAAGTCCTGACCGTCTCCTGCAAGCTCAAGGTGTCCCAGTCGCAAGCCGCAAAGTTGGATGCGACAATGGATGCCTTTGTGCAGGCGTTGAACTGGGTCAACCAAAACACACCAGAAAAAGTAGTCAACGCAGTCAAACTCCAATCCCTTTGCTATTACCAGATTCGCGCTCGGTTTGGCTTGTCCAGTAACTTGGCTCAACAGGTGTGCAGACGGGTAGCGGGTTCCCGCAAAGTGGCTAAGCAGAAAAAGCGTCCCGTCAAGGAGTTTAAGAGCGGCTTTGCGACCTACGATGCCCGTATCTTTTCGTTTCGCGAGAAAGACTGGACGGTGTCGCTGACCACGGTGGAGGGTCGGGAGCGCTTTGAACTGGCCATTGGCAACTACCAGCGTGGGATGCTGGCTGGTTCTAACCCCAAATCGGCCACCCTAGTCCAGCGGAAGGACGGCTCCTACTACATCCAGATTTGCGTAGAGAAAAACCCGCCCAAGCAACAAGATACCGACAAGGTGATCGGGGTGGACTTTGGAAGGACAGATATTGCCCATACGTCAGAGGGGGACAACTGGAATGGACAGCAGTTGAACAGAGTCCGCGACCACTACTCCCGGTTGAGGGCGGTACTCCAACGCAAAGCCAGTAAGGGCACCCGCAGTTCGCGGCGCAGATGCAGAGAACTGTTGCAACGGCTGTCTGGCAAGGAGAGACGCTTTCAAGTGTGGGTCAATCATCGCATCTCCAAAGCTATTGTCTCTAGGGCAAAAGCTACCAACAGCGCTATTGCTCTGGAAGACCTGACAGGGATCCGGGAAAGGGTCAATCAACAGCCACGCAGCAAAGCTGAGCGCCGCAGAACCAATAACTGGGCGTTCTACCAGCTTAGGATGTTCGTGGTCTACAAGGCTGCCATTGCCGGAGTACCTGTGGTGCTGGTTCCGCCTGCCTACACGTCGCAGACCTGCCACCGGTGTTTGCACATTCATCCCGACCCTACGCAATCCTATCGCAGTGGAAAGAAGTTTAAGTGTGGACACTGTGGATGGGAAGGGGATGCGGATTTGAATGGTGCGAATGTGATTGCGCTTTTGGGGGCTGCTGTAAACCAGCCTAGAGGTTCGTGGTTGGCTTGCCAACTGCAGGGCTACCGAAAGCCCGCCCTGTACTGCGAAGCAGTCAGGGTCGGGTAGTTTACGCTCAAAAGCTCGACCATGACAGATCCCAAGCCAATATCTCCGCCTGAACAAAAGGCTGCTTCGGCCTCTTTTCGATCTGCTCAACCGCTCTGGCTCAGCCTAGCGCTGGGGATCACCACTGCTCCCGTTTTGTTGGGCTTGGTCTTGGCAGATCGGGCCGGGAAATGGCTGGGATCCCTGAGCTGGGAAGATCCGGGTTGGTGGCTGGGGGAGCGGCTGCCCAACTTAGACAGCGCCCCGCTACAGGCCCATGAGCAACAGCGCAAAAACTCTGCCCCGGTCGAGAACCCCTAGCTTCTCTGTCACTTTCGTATCATAGGAAAGCGAACTAGCAGCAGGAGTTAACAGCCTTTGCGTAGACCGGCCAAACCGTCCCAGGAGTTCGCCTCCACATTCTCGGGGGTGCTGTTCTGGCTGAGCGCGTTTCTCTTCACAACGGTGTTGAGTGCTTGTCTGGGCTACCTATTTGGTCAGCGAGCTCTATCGGGGGTTTCTTCTCCCGTCACCGGCGCCGGTCGGGCTTCTCCTTCCCGCGAAGTTCGGGATCCCCGTACTGTGCCTTTGCTGAACGAGGCTGAGGTAATTGCAGCAGCCGAAGCCAGCCTTCGTCCGTCCCCAACTCCCACCCCCCTCTCTACCCCAGCACCCACGCCGGTCGCAACTCCCACCCCTACCCTCACTCCCAGAGTGTCTCCTGAATTGGCGGCAGCCCCATCGCCAACTCCTCGCCCCGCCACTCCATCTCCTCCACCTTCTCGTTCCCGTCAGCAGGACGGAGTTCCTGCCCCGCCGGCGCCCACACCACCTCCGCCCCCCCTACCAATTGCCGCCAGTGGACAGGTCTCTATGCAGGTGCTCTCGGTTCGTCGCGAGGGAAGCCAAGTGGTTCTGAATGTAGCTATGCAAAACAACTCGGCAGAGACGGTGCGCTTTCTCTATAGCTTCCTGAACATTACTGACGACAATGGACGGTCAATCAACGCGCTCACCCAGGGTTTGCCGGGGGAGCTGCCCCCCAATAGCCAAGTCTTCCAGGGAACCATCCGCATCCCAGCCTCGAGCCTAGCCGGATCCCGATCCCTGTCCCTGAGTTTGGCTGATTACCCCAGCCGCCGCCACCGAGTGGGAGCCAGTGGGATCCCAGTGCCGCCGTAACACCCCTCTTCCTTTAGCTTCAGCTAGAAATCGCAGGAGCCCCGCACTGTACCCGTAGGGTCAGTGCCGGGAGGAATGCGGAAGTCACAATAGAACCATGACCCAAGTCCTGACCGTATCCTGCAAGCTCAAGGCGTCCCAGTCGCAAGCCGCCAAATTGGACGCGACCTTGGCTGCTTTCGGCCAAGCCTTGAACTGGGTCAACCAGAACACGCCGGAGAAAGTCGCCAACGCCGTTAAGCTCCAGTCTCTGTGCTACCGCGAAATCCGTGCCCGGTTCGGCTTGTCCAGTAACTTGGCTCAACAGATATGCAGACGGGTAGCGTCTGCTCGCAAGGTGGCACAACAGAAAAACCGCCCCGTCAAAGCGTTCAAAGGGGGCTTCGCTACCTACGATGCACGTATCTTTTCGTTCCGCGAGAAAGACTGGACGGTGTCGCTGACCACGGTGGAGGGTCGGGAGCGCTTTGAGCTGGCGATTGGCCGCTACCAGAGAGAACGGCTGGCGGGCTCCAATCCCAAATCTGCCACTCTGGTCAAGCGTAAAGACGGCTCCTACTCCATTCAAATCTGTGTAGAAGCGGAGCCATCCCCACCGCAACGCACGGGTAGAGTGCTGGGGGTGGACTTGGGGAGGACGGATATTGCCCATACGTCAGACGGGGACAATTGGAATGGACAGCAGTTGAACCGAGTCCGAGACCGCTACTCCCGGTTGAGGGCGGTACTCCAACGCAAAGCCAGTAAGGGCACCCGCAGTTCGCGGCGCAGATGCAGAGAACTGTTGCAACGGCTGTCTGGCAAGGAAAGACGCTTTCAGTCGCGTCAGCGTTGCGTAGCAAAAACGTGGGTCAATCATCGCATCTCCAAAGCTATTGTCTCCAGGGCAAAGGCTACCAACAGCGCTATCGCCCTGGAAGACCTGACAGGGATCCGGGAAAGAGTCAATCAACAACCCCGCAGCAAAACCGAAAGGCGCAGGGCCAACAGTTGGGCGTTCTACCAACTACGTCAATTTCTGGAATACAAGGCGAGGGTTGCAGGGGTTTCTCTGATTCTTGTGCCGCCCGCCTACACGTCGCAGACCTGCCACCGGTGTTTGCACATCCATCCCGACCCTGCGCAATCCTATCGCAGTGGTAAGTCGTTCAAGTGTGGGCACTGTGGATGGGAAGGAGATGCGGACTTGAATGGTGCAAACGTAATTGCGCTCTTGGGGGCTGCCGTAAACCAGCCTAGAGGTTCGGGCCTGTTTTGTTCTCTGGTAGAGCAGAGCAGGCTCAGGGCTACTGAAAGCCCGCTCCGTACCGCTTAGCGGTCGGAGCCGGGTAGTTTACACCACAGATCCGGTCACGTAGCGTTGCGGAGCAACAGGAGCAACAAAGTTTGTACGGGGAACATGAGGTGGAGTTGAGAAGAGGTGCCTAGCCCAACCTTTGAACAGCCTGAGGAAATCCGAGCGCTTTTTGACCGCATTGCTCCCCACTATGACTCCCTCAACCAAACCTTGAGCCTGGGCCTCCATCAGGTTTGGAAGCGTATGGCCGTGCGTTGGTCGGGCGCCAGCTCAGGAGGATATGTGCTGGATCTGTGCTGCGGAACCGGTGATCTGGCTCTGCAGTTGGCCCGCCGAGTAGGACGAAGGGGACATGTGGTGGGCCTAGATTTCTCTCCCGCCATGCTGGCGATTGCCCGGCGTCGCTCCCGGCTCTTCCCTGGCTACTCCCTGGAGTGGGTTTTGGGAGATGCCTTGGCCTTACCTTTTCCCGACAGTAGCTTCGATGCCATTACCATGGGCTACGGCTTGCGCAATGTAACCGATATTCCCCAAGCCTTGCGAGAGATTAGGCGAGTACTGAAGCCAGGACGTCGTGCCGCCATTTTGGATTTTCACCGCCCCACAGGGATCCCTCTTTGCGAACAATTTCAGCGCTGGTACTTGAACACTCAGGTGGTCGCCCAGGCCAAAACTTTGGGACTGGGATCCGAATATGCCTACATTGATCCCAGCCTAGATCGCTTTCCCTCTGGAGAAGAGCAACGACAAATGGCCCTGCAGGCAGGGTTTGCCAGTGCCAAGTTCTACCCCCTAGCGTGGGGCATGATGGGGGTACTGGTGATTGAGAAGTTTCGTATTGTTTCCATTAATTCCACTAATTCCACTTCCCCGAAGGGAAGCGACTCTCCCCGATTATAACCCTTGTCCAGAGCGGGATCCAGGGGCCTAGATCGACAGGGTCTCGTTTAAGGACTCCGTCCCGCTGGCGCGAACGGCTGCAATTTCCCCTTATTTTTCTCCGCCGAGGGGCCTGAAACCCTTGCCCAGAGCGGGATCGACCGGGTCAACGGAAGAATCAGGGTTTGAGGCTTGTCGCCGACCCTGTCGCTAACTGGGTTGGTGTAGAAATTGATATGGATCCTCCTGCCCCCCTTGAGGTTGCTGGGGAGCTGCCTCTGAGAAGCGGAAGCAGGGGGCCAATGAGGGCAAGATGAGAGGCTAGGGAGCGACGACATAGCAATCTTGGGAGAGGCGCTCGTTGCCTCCCCACTTTGCCAGCTTGCTTCCGCCGCAGGCAGGTATGAAGACCGGGCTTGAGACCCGGTTTTTAGGTAAAACTCCCTGAGTAAAAGTTCTCAATAGAAACTACCAAAGTTACTGCAGGAGCTGGGATCCCAATTTGGGAAGCTTGCGAACCCTAAATGCCTGGGGACTTGCTGGGTGGGCTTTCTTCGGCTACTGCTTGCCTGCGTCGATCCCCGATGCCGCAATCACCACAGCATTCCGGTCGCTTGAAGTCGTCCCAATGGATGCAAGCCCGGCAGCCTTTCAGCATTTCCGGCCAGCGCTCCCGAATCAACAGTTGCCGCAGTTTGACTTCCCGTGACTCCTGAAAGGGGTGTTGGAATTGATCCATAGCTATTGGGTTTCCCAGCTCTCTTATCTGGTATAAAAGCAGATTTGAGTTTGGGATCGAGAAATATCAGTATAGCTTAAGGTTTGGGTGACCCAATCTTTTCTGCTGGTTCTAAGACAGCCGAGATAAATCAATCCACTTTTATCCATCACCTTAGGAAAAGATTTACCAAAAAATGTAAACAGTTTACACAAAACTTAGCCCATTTTTTCTCCGCTCAAAACAAAGGTGGGATCCAGTGCCAGCAGCATTTGAGTCCGACCGCGGTGTTCCAGGCGGTTCACCGCCGATTGAATCACCTCCACATGATGAGCCCGCACAGCGGCCAGGCCGGCAGAAAGGCCGTAGAGCCCATCCAAAGAGTTGGTCGTCGCCACGACCCGCCCGTTGGGGCTGAGATGGCTCCAGCAGGCTTCCAAGATCTCGCGTAGGGGGTGGCCTCCCTCAATGCAGATGCGATCCGGTGCCGGAGAAAGGTGTTGCAGACAATCGGGGGCAGTACCTTGAATCACCTGCACGTTGGTGAGGCCAAATTTCTCGCAATTGCTCTCGATTAGGCTGACTACCTCGGCATCTCGCTCGATGGCAATCACGCGAGCTTTGGGGCATAGAACAGCCGCTTCAATGGCAATTGTGCCGGTTCCGGCGCCGATATCCCACAGGCAGTGGTTCTCTCCCAGGCGCAACTGGCTTAGCACCAACACGCGCACCTCACGAGGGCTCATCGGGATCCCTGGGATGCGTTCAAAGGCAGAGTCTGGGATCCCTGGGGTGCGGTAGGGCCAAGAGAAGGCGGCTGACATGGGTAAAGTACCGTTGCAGAGGAAGTTTGTCTATACATATCCCTCAGCATAGAGCGAATGCTCAACAGGCCATCTCCAACCTGATAGGGGTGCCGCTTCTCCCGCCCAATCATTGCCCAGATGGGCACCACAAACGCCCTCTGAGCTCAACGGAGTGGTTGGAGCAATTCCCAACCGGCAAAGCTGCAGTCCAAAACCAAAATGATCCTGCCCCCTTGAGGAATCGAGTTGGACACTAGGGAAGTTCTGGAGACAAGCGGGATCCCTTTTACCCAAGAGCTCATTTTGCGCCGGATGTAGCTGGTGCTGCCGGAAAAAGTTGTAGTTGGGGCAATGTTCAGTACAAGAGGATCTTAAGAACGTTTCCTTGAACTGGAGCCTATCAAACCATCCATCCAAAGAATAAGCTTTGCTCGCAGATACAGCCAAATCTCATCATTTGCCCGCAACAGGAATAGAACATATAGGCTCAATACGACGAAAACACACAGGTTCCCTAAAAAAGTGTAGGTTTGGATAATTTGATCGGTGCTCCAGCCAAAGTCGTAGTTTAGGCGGTTCATATCCCCCCTGGCATCTCCTTGGCCGCCCAACAAAGTTCCCCAGGGAACCTCGGCCAATCCCAGTCTGATGCTGTGCCATTCCCAAAAGCTTCTCCACAGGCTGCTGCTCGCGATCCCCAGCACGACAAATCGCAAAGAGTCCCATCGCCAACGATCTGGCAGGGGAAAATAAAAGCTGGCCATCAAAAAGGTGCTGAGATAAAATTCTCCTCCAACGCCGCTAAAGACAAACAACATCTCCCAGGTGCGATTGGGCATCAGCCAGGTCATGTAAAACTGCAATAGAGCAAGAAAGATGGCCAGCACCTGCAGCCACCCAATCCGCTCCTTGCGGGCTGACCAGAAGAGTAGAATCAGTAAAAAGAGGATTCCAAAATACACAAAGGGATCCCTCTGCGAGCTAACGCTTGTCCAGCCGATGGGCAGAGGCAAAGCCCGATACCCGCTCCACCAGGCGATGGTGGCATGGCCAAATTCGTGGATCCAAATGTGAAGAGCATGCCTCTAACCCCCAAAACCCTGAACTTTGCTGAATTTACTGAGCTTTAGGCGGTTTGGCAAAAGTCATTGAGAGGGATATAGTAGACCAAGTTTCCCCCTGATCCTTGAGTCCACCGCAACGGTTGCCGGGAAGTGAAGGGGGAAAGCGCTCGGGGGGTATTCCTCAGGGCTTTGCGGGATACCGCCTTCCTGCTCAGAGATAGGCAGGATGCGATCGCTTCTTTCCTGAACCATGTTCAGGAGAGTTCAGCGTGAATGTATCAGGCAAATGCAACAACTGCAACAAGCCTATGTTGTTCACCATCAGGGCTACCGCAAACGCAGCCGGGTAAGCCCAAGCGTTGACTGCCCAGTTATCGAAGGAAAACCGATCCCAACGCTGCCGGGATCCCAGCTTTAGGCTCTGCCGCCAGAGCAAACGTGAGCCGCGGAAAGCGCAAATTTCCACTTGCTCCAGCCGTGGGATCCGCAGTTGCTTCAAGATCAGAAACAGTTGGGCGGCGGCAACTTGGGGGGAGAGCTGAGGCCGATAAGGGAATCCGATGAGGTGAATGTGCAGGGTCTCGTCGGCAAAGTCTACCCGGACACACCAGCGACGCCGCAGCAGCTCCATCCGCACAACCTGCACAATCGACTGGGCGTGTCCAGCTCGGGCCAGGGCTAGGGGATCCGGTGGCCTGGGCATCCCAAGATACCTCGTCGGAGAACAAGCAGTGGGATGGAGAAGATACGCCCATTATCCTCTGGCCCCGCAAGCAAGAGCGGAATTGCGCTCCTTCTCAGGCTGCTCCGAAAGCAGGTTGGTATAGTTGCAGGTGTGGGGAGTGGATGGAAGGTCATGCCCGAATTTGGCAAGCCGGGGTCAAGGCAGATATGGGGGGCGATGCTGCTGTTGAGCTTGGCGGGGGCAGGGCTGTTTCCCCCGGAATCTGTCCAGGCTCAGGCGATTACAGCCCCAGGTTTATCGCGCATTGAGCGTTGGTACTACGACCCCCAGCAGGGGCGGCTGGAAGTTAACACCCAGGGCGAGGTGCGGCCTTTTCTGTTCGTGCTGCAGAATCCGCCTCGGGTTGTGCTGGATTTTCCCAACACCCGCTTTGGACAGGAGCCCCAGACCCAGACTTTTGCGGGCCGTGTCACCTCTCTGCAGATTAGCCAGCTTACGGATACCATCACCCGTTTTGTGCTCTATCTGCAGCCGGATCAGCCCCTCAGCCTTAACCACCTGCAACTGCTCACCGCCGGCCCCTCCCGCTGGGCCGTTCAATTCACCCAGGCCGCTCCCCCTTCGCCGCTGTTTCCCACCTCATCTGCCGGCTCATCAGCTCCCATCCCACTGCCCCAGAGCCAAGCTGTCGGATCCCCCCCACCCCTGCCTGTCTCCCGCTCCGGCCATCAAATTTTAGAGGTATCCCCGCAAGCAGAAGGCTTTTTTATCCGTACCCAAGGCAGCCCCTCCACTACGGTGCGGCGCATCCTCGATCCGGATCGGGTAGTGGTGGATTTTCTCAACACCACCCTCAGCCCTGCCCTCACCCAGCGAGCTTATGTCATCAACCGTCTGGGGGTTTCGCGGCTGCGTATCGGGCAGTTTGAGCCCACCGTTGCTCGGGTAGTGCTGGATGTGGATTCCTCCGGTGGCGACTGGGAAGCCCGCTACGACCCACAGCGAGGTGGGATCTGGATCCAGCCTGCCGGGGGTGCTGCCCAGGCCAGCCTTTTGCCCGAGGTCAGCTCTGCCAACAGCAGTGGGCCGCTGGCGACGTTGCAATCGGTTCAGCTCCAGGGCAACCAGTTGATCATCAGCGCCGATGGATTCATGTTCTACCGGGCCGGCTGGGATCCCGAGAGTGGTGGCTACCGCATCAACGTGGCGCCCGCTCGCCTGCCCCAGTCTATGCCGGATCCCGGCTTGCCGGTTGGAGGGCCGGTGGAGCGGATCCGCTTTGTCCAGGAAGATGCCCGCACGGTCAGCATTCTGGTGCAGCCCGCCGAGGAGTTCAATGTCTTCGAGCCCAACCCCGGCCAGGGATCCCGCCGCATTACCTTGGAGCTGCGACCTCTGAATGCTCCTCCACCAATACCTCAGCCGCAGACGCCCGGCCCTGCCTCCCCTTCCACCCCCCAATCTCTGAACCGGACGGTCATTGCCATCGACCCCGGCCACGGGGGACGGGATCCCGGTGCCATCGGGGTGGATGGGATCCAGGAGAAGGACATCGTGCTCTCCGTTGCCCACCAGGTGCAACGACTGCTGCAGGAGCGGGGGTACGGGGTGGTGATGACCCGCACCGATGACCGGGAAGTGCTGCTGCAACCGCGGGTGGATATGGCCGTTCAGGCCAACGCTGCCCTGCTGGTGAGCATTCATGCCAACGCCCTGGATCGCTCCGGCATTCACGGCATCGAGACCTATTACCTGCGACCCGATAGCGCCGAGCTGGCCGCCATCTTGCACCGCAGCTTGGTCAGGGCCACCGGTGCTGCTGACCGGGGGGTGAGACGAGCCCGCTTTTTTGTGGTGCGGGAAACACCTGTGGGTATGCCCTCCGTGCTGCTGGAGTTGGGATACGTAACCAACCCAACCGAAGGGCGAAAATTGGCTACTGCCGAATATCAGGCTATTTTGGCGCGGGCCATTGCCGATGGCATTGAGACTTTCTTGCGCAGTCGCTAGCCGTTGGCTGAGCTTGTTCATGTCTATCGGATCTCTCAATTGATCCTTAAGTAAACTACCCGGCTCCGACCGCTAAGCGGTACGAAGCGGGCTTTCAGCAGCCCTGAGCCTGCTCTGCTCTACCAGAGAACAAAACAGGCCCGAACCTCTAGGCCGGTTTACGGCAGCCCCCAAGAGCGCAATTACGTTTGCACCATTCAAGTCCGCATCTCCTTCCCATCCACAGTGCCCACACTTAAACTTCTTCCCACTGCGGTAGGATTGCGCAGGATCGGGATGGATATGCAAACACCGGTGGCAGGTCTGCGACGTGTAGGCGGGCGGCACAAGAATCAGAGAAACCCCTGCAACCCTCGCCTTGTACTCCAGAAACTGACGTAGTTGGTAGAACGCCCAACTGTTGGCCCTGCGCCTTTCGGTTTTGCTGCGTGGCTGTTGATTGACCCTTTCCCGGATCCCTGTCAGGTCTTCCAGAGCGATAGCGCTGTTGGTAGCTTTTGCCCTAGAGACAATAGCTTTGGAGATGCGATGATTGACCCACACTTGAAAGCGTCTTTCCTTGCCAGACAGCCGTTGCAACAGTTGACGGCATCTGCGCCGCGAACTGCGTGTGCCCTTACTGGCTTTGCGTTGGAGTACCGCCCTCAACCGGGAGTAGTGGTCTCGGACTCTGTTCAACTGCTGTCCATTCCAGTTGTCCCCCTCTGACGTATGGGCAATATCTGTCCTCCCCAAGTCCACCCCGATCACCTTGTCGGTATCTTGTTGCTTGGGTGGCTTTTCCTCTACGCAAATCTGGATGTAGTAGGAGCCATCTTTGCGCTTGACCAGGGTGGCAGATTTGGGGTTGGAACCAGCCAGCATCCCACGCTGGTAGTTGCCAATGGCCAGTTCAAAGCGTTCTCTCCCTTCCACCGTGGTCAGCGACACCGTCCAGTCTTTTTGACGGAACGAAAAGATGCGAGCGTCGTAGGTAACAAAGCCGCTCTTAAACTCCTTGACGGGACGCTTTTTCTGCTTAGCCACTTTGCGGGAACCCGCTACCCGTCTGCACACCTGTTGAGCCAAGTTACTGGACAAGCCGAACCGAGCTCGAATCTCGTAGTAGCAAAGGGATTGCAGTTTGACCGCGTTGACGATCTTCTCCGGCGTGTTCTGGTTGACCCAATTCAAGGCTTGGCCAAAAGCCTCCAAAGTCACGTCCAATTTGGCGGCTTGCGACTGGGCTACCTTGAGCTTGCAGGAGACGGTCAGGACTTGGGTCATGGTTCTATTGTAACCTCGCGTTCCTCCCGGCACTGACCCTACGGGTACAGTGCGGGGCTCCTGCGATTTCTAGCTGATCGAATTGACGATCCAGTTGGCCCAGTTGATCTCAGAGGGAAGGCAGGGAATCTGTCGCCGAGATTCTCGAAAGCAGGGTAGGATACAGCAGCTTAGGCCAAGGTGTTGAGGAGAATGGAGCATGCGGTGGGAGTGGGGATCGGATCCGGATCCCAGTTGGCCAATTGGGGTGTTTGACAGCGGCTTGGGCGGGCTGACGGTTTGGCGAGCTTTGCGCCGTCGGCTCCCCCACGAACGGCTCATCTACTTCGGCGACACAGCGCGGTTGCCCTATGGGGAACGCTCGCCAGAGGAGATCCTGGCCTTTGTGCGGCAAATTCTGACGTGGATGCAGGCGCAGCCGGTGAAGCTGGTGGTGATGGCCTGCAATACCAGCTCGGCCTTGGCTCTGGACCACGTGCGGCAGGAGTTTGCCCTGCCCGTTCTGGGGTTGATCCTACCCGGCGCCCAGGCAGCACTGGCCCAGGGATCCCGCATTGGGGTGCTCGCCACGGTGGCCACGGTCAAGAGTCGCGCTTACTCAAGAGCCATTCAAGAGTACAGCGCTCTGGATCCCAAACGTTTTCCGTACCCCGTTTACTGTTGGGAGCAGGCCTGCCCTGAGTTCGTCCCTCTCATTGAAGCCGGATGGCTGGATAGCCCTGCTCTGCGACAGGCGGCTGAACGCTACCTGCAACCGCTGTTGCAACAGGGGATCGATACTCTTGTCTATGGCTGTACTCACTACCCCCTGCTGGATCCAATCCTGAAGCCTTTGCTGCCGTCCTCGGTCAAACGGGTAGATCCAGGGATGGCGCTGGTGGGATCCCTGGCCCGCGAATTGAGCTTGTGGGGCTTGCGCCGCCCCTCGACCGCTGCCCAGGAGGAACCCCACCGTTTCTGTGTGAGCGGGGATCCAGAGCGATTTGCCCAGTTGGCCACTCCTTGGTTGGGCTTTCGGCCCCAGGTAGAACGGGTGGAATTGCCGGCTTTGGATGTCAGCAACTCCCTCCGCCCCTGAGCGCCCTTCTCCTCGGGGATAAAGATTGGGGGCCCCTCAACGGGTCATCACCTGCAAGGGGAAACGTTCCGCCAACTCCCCTTCCACCTTGGGTAGCCATTCCTCTTGGAACACCCACACCTGCCCCTGCTGTACACGGCCATCGGGGTTTTGCGTCAGCTCCAGCCAGTACACAAATTGGTTTCCCCGCAGCACCACCCCTTGGATGGCAAGGGCCAAGGTATAGCCCGGACTGCCTGCCAGAGCTTCTGGGGATGGGTAGCGAATCACCTCCACTGCCTGATCCAGATCGGCGGCGATCTCCGGCCCATAGACATCGCGAATGGCTTGAAAGAGATCCTCTGCCGTCAGTCCTTGGGGGCGAAAGAACGTCATCCGCTCCGAGCGAATCGTCTCCCGATCCAGCGGGTTGATGATCCGTCCCGGCGGAGCCACCGAAGCCAAGAACGTAAAACGGGATCCATCCGGCTCCACTCGGTTGATGTTCAGGGTTTCGCCCGGACGGGGCCGCAGCACAGGATTGTCCCTCACCCAGGCCGCCACCTGATCCGGAGATTGCCCGGGGATCCCCCAAGCTGCCAACTGAAGGCCCGTCGCCCAACAGGCCATTGCCAAACCGGTTCCTTGCACCCAACTACCCCAGAGAGCCCTTGTTGGCTTTACACCCAAGACCGGCCAGCGATTGCAACGCACGTTCCCATTCCTCCGGGCAAACAACACAAAAACACCACAGTAGAATTAGAGAGACTAAGAGATAAATTGAGCGGGCATGGGCAGATCCATCCTCGATGCAAGCGCCCAACAGTCTTGCCCCTCCCCACTGTACCTGAAGATGTCGGCGCGCCTGTTGCGTCTGAGCGCGAGCATTGCGGCCAATGGTTGCAAAGATCCCTCGGCAAGATGCGCAGATCCCCGGCGGCTTATCCGCCAAAACGTAAAAAGTATCTTAAGATCAACGGTAAGCAAATCTCATACGCACTAGGTCAGCACCTCAGGAGGTAACCGATGGCTCTCGTTGCAATGCGGACGCTGCTGGATCATGCCGCCGAACATGGCTACGGCATTCCTGCCTTCAACGTCAACAACATGGAGCAGATCCAAGCAATCATGCAGGCAGCCCATGAAACCAACAGCCCCGTTATCCTGCAAGCCTCTCGAGGGGCACGCAAGTATGCGGGCGAGAACTTTCTGCGGCACCTGATCCTGGCGGCAGTGGAGACCTACCCCCACATCCCCGTCGCCATGCACCAAGACCACGGCAATAGCCCGGCTACCTGCTATTCCGCCATCCGCAACGGCTTCACCAGCGTCATGATGGATGGATCCCTCAAGGAAGATGCCAAGACCCCGGCCAGCTACGAGTACAACGTGGCCGTGACCTCCGAGGTGGTGAAAGTGGCTCATGCAATCGGGGTGAGTGTGGAAGGGGAACTGGGCTGCCTGGGATCCCTGGAAACGGGCCGTGGGGAAGCGGAAGATGGCCACGGCGCGGAAGAGGCGCTCAGCCATGACCAACTCCTCACCGACCCCGACCAAGCGGTGGACTTTGTGGAGCGAACTCAGGTGGATGCGCTGGCCGTAGCCATTGGTACCAGCCATGGCGCCTACAAGTTCTCCCGGAAGCCCACTGGTGACATCCTCGACATGGAGCGCATTGCTGAGATCCACCGCCGCCTGCCCAACACGCACCTGGTGATGCACGGTTCCTCCTCGGTGCCCAAGGAGCTGATCGACATCATCAACGAATACGGCGGCTCCATTCCCGAGACTTACGGTGTGCCGCTGGAAGAAATTCAGCGGGGCATCCAAAATGGAGTGCGCAAAGTAAACATCGACACCGACAACCGCCTGGCCATCACAGCTGCCGTGCGCCGCGCTCTGGCCGAGAATCCGAAAGAGTTTGACCCCCGCCACTTCCTCAAGCCTTCCATTAAGGAAATGCAAAAAGTCTGTGCTGAGCGCTACATTGCCTTCGGCTGTGCTGGCCATGGCACCAAAGTTCCGGTGGTTACCTTGGATGAGATGGCAGCCAAGTATGCTTCTGGAGCTTTGGCGGCTCAGGTGAAGAAGACCGTTGCGGTCTAGTCCCCACATCCTGCAAGAACTCTGGAATGCTTGCCGGGGCGCTTCCAGGGTCTTCCTTGGAGATCAGCTAGGTCACTGGACTCAGATTGGACAAATAAGGGGATCCAGCTGGGATCCCCTTTTGCTTTGGAGGAACTTGATGCATTTTGGGGGTCAGGCAGCTTTTGCCGCAGAACGTTTTTCCGTCTCAATTTGATGGTTCAGCAACGCCAAGCTTAGGCAGTCCAACAGTTCCAGGTCAGCCTCAGAGTAGCGCCGCTGAAAGAGCAGCTCATTGATGCGGTTCTCTTGGCCCAAGCTGAGGAAGCTGCTGCGGAACACCTGCTCCACGATTTCTTGGATGCTGGAGGGCAGAGTAACAGAGTCAAGACTTGTATTCATGGCTGGTTCTGTTTGAGAGATGGTTTTTGAAGGGAGAAGACTATCTTTGCCAAGAGGTGAGGTAGCGCTGCTCGATGTCCTGCAGGGAAAGATGGGAAGCCCTGGGCCGCGGCTCATTCACGGAGGAGACATCGTTCTGCCACTTGAGGGATACTCCCAGCAGTGCTCCCAAAGAGAAGCTCTCGCTCAATAGGGCTGCTATGCGGTAAGTACGGTAGTCCAGGGTTAGATCTTCACTGACTTGCATCTGTGTTTCCTCCGTATTTCTAACGTTCATGCCCCTATCATAGCCTCGAGATCAGTGGAAGTACAGAGAAACATCGAGGATTTGCGTAGGCAATTTGTACGTTTCTTCTACGCGATTTGGCGGATATCGGTGGGATCCCAGGGGTCTTTGGGGCGGGTTCAGGGTTGAGTCAGGGATCCCAGCCCAGCAGAGCACAGATGTCCGCAGCCAGGGTGGCGGCGTTGAAGGGTTTGCCGATGAGGCCATTGGCTCCAAGCTGAGCCAGAGAGGAGGGTGAAACTGGGAAATTGACATCCTCCCCGGCCTGAAGGCTGGAGATTCCTACCACGCTGCGCATGGATGGCTCCTTGCGCAGTCGTCTCGGCGGGTTCCTGCTTCCGACCGCCCGTGCGGTTCGATCCACAGGCC
>NZ_JBSRZW010000043.1:0-18378 GCF_054058015.1 Thermostichus sp. MS-CIW-30 | reverse complement strand
CAGGACTTGGGTCATGGTTCTATCGTAACTTCCGCATTCCTCCCGACACTGACCCTACGGGTACAGTGCGGGGCTCCTGCGATTTCTAGCTGAGCCTCTTTGCCGCAAGATGAGGTTCAGGGCAAAGAGGGAAGTGATGGCCAACTACGACTGGATTCTGATCGGCGGTGGGATTACCGGGGCAGCCCTAAGCTATGAACTGGCCCGCCAGGGGGGATCCGTTCTGCTGATGGAGAAAGATGGAGTGCTGAACGGAGCAACCCGCTACAGCTACGGGGGCTTGGCCCATTGGGCGGGCAAAACGCCGCTGCTCAAAGCTCTGGGGGAAGAAGGGATCCAACGCTACCGCACCCTGTCAGAAGAGCTGGAGGCAGATATTCAATTTCGCGAGCTGGATCTGCTCATGCCCATTGCCCCCGGCTACGATGCAGAGGCCGTTGAGGCGGATCTGGCCGACTGTCGCATCCCACCCCGGCGGATTTCGGTGGCGGCAGCCTGCGAGCTGGAGCCGCTGCTGGATCCGGCCGCTCTGGAAGTAGTCCTCTGGGCTCGGCATGGCCACATCAACCCCTTGTTGACGGCGCTGGCCTTTCAAAAAGCCTTTCAACGATTGGGGGGATCCCTCTTGATCGCAACAGCAACGGCCCTGCGGCGGCAGGGAGCGCGCATCACGGGCGTAGAGTCCGGAGCCGACTGCTACGGAGCAGGCCAGGTGGTGGTGTGCGCCGGCGGCTGGACACGGGCTCTGTTGCGCCAAGCGGGAATCCGGGTGCCCATCTACTACACCCATGCCGAATCCCTGGAGCTGGAGCCCTCGGATTTGCAATTGAAAGCGTTGGTGATGAGCGTGCCCGTGCAACGCTTGGAACTGGAACGACAAGCCGCCCATCCCGATCGGGATCCCCTTTGGGACGAGCCAGGGCACGAGCTTTGCCCGCCGATTCTGGATGCCGGGATCCTGCAATTTGTAGATGGCAGCATTCGCATGGGCCAGATCAGCCGGGTATTGACGGATCCCCATGCCGAGGTGGATGCAGCCGCCAGCGAAGCCCAGATCCGGGCACAAGCCGGTCGCTACCTGCCCAAGTTGGCCCACCTGCCTGGACGGTGGTATCACTGCTTGGTGGCCTTCAGCGCTGATCACCAGCCTCTGGTGGGATCCCTGCCCGGCTGGGAAGGCTTACAACTGTTTTCCGGCTTCAGCAATCCCCTGCCCATCCTGCCCGCTTTGGCCCGTCGCTTCGCCCAACAAGCCTATGGACAAGCGGATGAATGGATCCCTGCTCTGTCGCCGGCGCGGTTTGCCCAGGTTTGGAGTTGATGCCTTGCCTATTCTCGATGACCATCGCCAACAAGTCTGGAATACGGCTATCCCGTCTGCAGCATAATGAAAGCCGGAAGTTCTCTGCGTCGGATCTATGCCCAACAGCTTGCCCAGCTCCGTCGATCTCAGCCAGAAGCGCATTTTGCTCACAGGGGGCAGCGGCTTTTTGGGCAAACATGTGCTGCAACAGTTGCAGGTGCTGGGGGTAAAGCCGGAGCAGGTGCGCATCCCGCGCTCCCGCACCCAGGATCTGCGCCGTTGGGAAGTCTGCCAAGAGGTGGTGCAAGGGCAAGATATCGTCATCCATTTGGCCGCCCACGTGGGTGGCATCGGCCTCAACCAAGCCAAGCCGGCAGAACTCTTCTACGACAACCTCATCATGGGATCCCAGCTCATCCACGCCGCCTACCTGGCCGGGGTGGAGAAGTTTGTCTGCGTGGGCACCATCTGCGCCTATCCCAAGTTCACCCCCGTTCCCTTCAAGGAAGAGGATCTCTGGAACGGCTACCCAGAGGAGACCAACGCCCCCTACGGCATCGCCAAGAAAGCCCTGCTGGTGCAGCTGCAGGCCTACCGGCAGCAGTACGGCTTCAACGGCATCTACCTCCTGCCGGTGAACCTCTACGGCCCCATGGACAACTTCGACCCCGAAAGCTCCCACGTCATCCCAGCCTTGATCCGCAAAGTGCACGAAGCGCAGCAACGGGGCCAAAACTACGTCGAAGTGTGGGGGGATGGCAGCCCCACCCGCGAGTTTTTCTACGCTGAAGATGCGGCCCGCGGCATTGTCATGGCCACCCAGCTTTACGACGGGGCGGATCCCTTGAACCTGGGCACCGGTGAAGAGATCTCCATCCGGGATCTGATTGCCCTCATCTGCGAGCTGATGGAGTTCCGGGGAGAGATCCGCTGGCAAACGGACAAGCCCAATGGCCAACCCCGCCGCTGTCTGGATGTCTCCAAGGCCCGAGAGAGGATGGGTTTTGTGGCCAAAGTCGGCTTGCGGGAAGGGCTGCAGCGCACCATCGACTGGTACCGCTGCCACGCCTGTGCTGGGCAAAGTTAGGCAACCCCTTGGCTCTCCAGCCGGCCATCCTCCATGTGCAGCACCCGATCTGCAATGTCCAGGATGCGGTTGTCGTGGGTCACCATCAGGATGGTGCAACCCTGCTCCCGCGCCAACTTCTCCATCAGGGTCACCACCTCGCGGCCCGACTTACTATCTAGGGCTGCCGTGGGCTCGTCCGCCAGCACCAGCTTGGGATGGCTAACCAAGGCGCGGGCAATGGCCACCCGCTGCTTTTGTCCGCCGGAAAGCTGTTCCGGGTAGTAGTGGACGCGATCCCCCAGGCCCACCGCCGCCAGCATTGCTTCCGCTCGCTGCTGGGCTTCCTGAGGAGAGAGGCCGTTGTGCAGCTCCAGGGCCATGCGCACGTTTTGGGCTGCCGTCAGGGATCGCAGCAGGTTATGGGCCTGGAAAATGTACCCGACCTGGCGGCGGATTTGAATGAGAGTACTGGGCTGAGCTCCCCGCAGCTCCTGTCCCAACACCCGCAAGCTGCCCTCCTGCACCGAGCGCAAGGCCCCCAGCAGCGTCAGCAGGGTGGTTTTGCCGGAGCCGGAAGGGCCAGTCAGCAGCACGATCTCCCCTGGCTGCAGGGCAAAGCTAATGTCGAAGAGAATCTGCTTGCGCAGGGATCCCTCGCCGAAATAGTGGTTTACACCTTCGGCTTTCACCACTGGCTCAACGGCATTCTGGGCAGAAGCAAGGGCAGCTTGATCGAGAAGAGGAGTCAGCATAGGAAACTCAAAATCTCAAAACTTTGCGTTGACAACTCATTGACCACTTAGGCCGTCATTTGGAGCGTTGAGATGAGACCATTTAGAAACCTTTGGCCGGAGAGCGTTGATGAGGATCCCAGAAGTTTTTAGACAGCCTAGCTCAAACCCTTCACCATCCATCCGATCCCCTTTGGCAGACTATTGACTTACCAACGCCCCGGCGCCCTGCCCACAGCCAAAACTCTAGAAAATGTCGGCAGGATCGGCTGCCCGCAGCCGTCGCACGGCAATCGCTCCTGAGATGAAACACATGCTCACCGCCAGCCCCAGCACCAGCACTGCCCGGTTGAAGGTCATGGCAATAGGCAGCAACGTGGCATTGGCCGTCAAATCGTAGAGCAAAACCGACAGGGCAAAGGCAGGAATGTACCCCAATCCGGCCAGCAGGAGCGCCTCCTGAAATACCACCCCCAGCAGGTAGGTATCGGTATAGCCCATGGCTTTGAGAGTGGCATATTCCGCCAGGTGATCCGACACATCGGTGTAGAGAATTTGATAGACAATCACAATGCCGACAATGAAGCCCATGCCCACCCCCAGGCCGAAAATAAAGCCAATGGCTGTGCCCTCTTCCCAGTAGGTTTGCTCCATGTCGATAAACTCTGCCCGTGAGAGCACCCGCACATCTTCCGGCAGCAAAGCTCGCATCTGCCGCACCAAGGGATCCGGATCCACCCCCGGCTGAAGCTGCACCACGCCGATATCCACCAGGCCACGCCCCCGCTGCGGAAAAATGCGCAGGAAATTGAGGTCGCTGGTGAGAATGGTGCCGTCGGCTCCAAAGGTGGCCCCCATCTCAAACAGGCCCCCCACCTGGACGCGGCGGTTTCCCACCTCAGTAACCACCTCTCGCCCGGACTCAAACCACTCTGGGATGGGGCCAAACTCGCTGCGGGAACGGCGGTCAAAAAGCACCACGTCCGCCTTTTTGATCTCTTCCAGCTTGTCCGGCGTCAGTTCCGGCAAGTCCAACAGATCAGCCGAGGGATCCACTCCTACCACAAAAATGCTGCGGGTACGGCGGGTCTCTGGGTTTTTCCAGAGGGCAAAGCCCACATAGACAGGCGAGATGGCCCGCACCCCCTCAAAGCCCAAAGCCTGATAGAGTCGCCGCTGGGAGAAGGTGTTCATGGCAATCAGGGCGTTGGACTGAGGGCTGACCAGGAAGATCTCTCCCTTCAGGGCCACGTGGAAGCGGATGGCACTTTCCAGCAGGCTGTCTTGGAAGCCCAACTGCATGAACATTAAGATGCAAGCAAAGGCAATGCCCGCCAGGGCCACCAGCAGGCGGATCTTCTCCCGCGTCAACTGCAGCCAGGCCAACGGGATCCGGCGCGCGATAAAAGCCACACTGAACAGGCTGTACATGGGCTGAGCCTACCCCTCGACATCGATGGCCACATTCACCTGCAGGTTGGTCAGGCCAGCCACGCGGGCGCTGCTCTCCGGATCCAGGCGGATATACACTTCCACCACACGGGCATCCACATCGGCAGCTGGGTCGGTGTTGAGCACATCTTTCTTGCCAATCTGCAGGCCCACCCGCTCCACTCGGCCCTGTAGGGTGGTTTCTGGCAGAGCGCGGTTGCTAATGGTGGCCTGCTGGCCTGGCCGAACCCGCAAGATGTCTGTTTCGTAGACCTCGGCCACCACCATCATTTGGTCAGTGTTGCCCAGCTCGAGAATGCCCTCGCCGGCGGGGATGACCTCTCCAGGGCGGGTGTGGATCTTGAGCACTTGTCCAGCACGGGGAGCGCGGATGAGGGTGCGCTCTAGGCGAGCTTCTGCCAGTTCCAGATTGCGGGCCAGGGATCCCAGTTGGACTTGGGCTTGGGCCAGACTCAGTCCCGCCTCGGCAGCTTGGACTTGGGCTTGGGCATTGAGCAGATCCCGCTCACGGGCCAGGCGCAGTTGGCTCAGGGTGGCTTCGGCAGCCCGCAAGTCCTCCTGTCGTTGCCGCACCAGCAGCCGGCGTTGATCCAGCTCTTGTTGCGAGATTGCTCCTTCCTGCCAGAGCTCCTGAAAGCGGGCCAGATTGGCCTCGGCATCGGCCAGTTCTGCCCGGATACGTTCCACCACCGCTTCCTGGGAGCGGATTTGCATCTGTTGCGGCTCGTCCAGACGGCTGAGGCGGGTGCGTGCCTCTTGGATTTGGGCCTGACTGAAACGGGTCTCGGCCTGAAACCGGGCGCGGGCCTCTTGAAGTTGGGCGGCAGCGTACTCTCGCTCCGCCAACCGCTCGGCGTAGCTTTCCAAGCGGGCCAGCACTTGGCCTGCCACCACGCGATCTCCCTCGGCCACCAGCAGCTCTCCCAGCCGTTCTCCGGGGGAACCGGCAATGCGCAGCACTTCCCCCTCCGGCTCCAGGCGACCCAAAGCACCAACTTGCGGAGGCAGCCGCGTTTCCACCGTTGCCTCTGCACTTCCCGATACCGACTGTGTGGCTCCCTGTTGGCTCAATCCCAGCCATGCCAGACCGGCACAACCAAGCAGCCCGACTCCTGCCAGCGACCAAAGCGCTCGTGGGTTCATGGCCTTTTACCCGCTGTGGCTTTGCAGACGACAAACGCCGCCTCTTTTTCTTAAATAAGTGTAAAGTTTTTGGGATGAAAATGTCCAGCTGTATTCTGTGTTGCTTGTGCTCACCGTATTTTCACCCCCTGTGGGTTCCCCAAGGTGCCGGCAGATCACAGCAACCGGTGGGGCGCAGCCTACCTAGCTCTGGGGATTCCTGATATGATGTGGCCTGTTCGAACCTGTTTGTAGTCAGCAGAACGCAGTCCTTTTTTTGGAGTGTGGCGGTTTTAGGAGTGGGGTGGAGTTGCGATGGTGGAGACACTTGGAGGAAGGGATCCCATCCCGCCGTTGCCGTTTCCGTCTCAGCCTCCGCCCCTGCATTTGGATCCCCTAGATCCCTTGCTTTCCACCTATCACTTTGTGGGCATTGGTGGAGTGGGGATGTCGGCCCTGGCCTATATCCTGGCTAAACAAGGGTTTCGCGTTTCCGGATCCGACATTGTCGCCAATGGCCGTACCCGCCGCCTGGAAGCTTTGGGGGTGCGCTTCTTTCAGGGCCACAGCTTGGAGGGGTTGGTCGGGGATCCGCAGGTGGTCTATTCCAGCGCCATTCGCCCCACCAATCCAGAATTGGCTGCTGCCCTGGGCAAAGGATTGACGGTTTGGCACCGGGCGGACTTGTTGGCGGCTCTGTTTAACCATCGCTCTGGCATTGGGGTGGCCGGCACTCACGGCAAAACCACCACCAGCAGCATGATCGGCTATGTGTTGCTCTCGGCGGGCTGGGATCCCACCTTGATTATCGGCGGGGAAGTGGATGCCTGGGATGGCAATGCCCGTCTGGGCCAGGGGGAGTATTGGGTGGCGGAGGTGGATGAGTCGGATGGATCCCTGGTGCGGCTCTATCCCAAGATTGGGGTGATCACCAACATTGAGCTGGATCACCCCGATCACTACGCCGATTTGGGGCAGGTGATCCGGGCTTTTCAACAGTATGGGCAGCAGAGCCAAACGCTGGTGGCCTGCCTGGACTGTCCCAACGTGGCGGCTCACCTGAGGGTGGATGTGGGCTACAGCCTGACCGGTCATCCCCAAGCCCAGTACCAAGCTCGCCAAATCCTCTACACTGCCAGTTTCACCTGCGCCGAGATTTGGGAAAGGGGATCCCTCCTCGGACAGCTTCGCCTACAGGTGCTGGGATCCCACAACCTCAGCAATGCCCTGGCGGCGGTTGCCGTGGGGCGACAGTTGGGCTTGGAGTTTGCGGTGATTGCCTCAGCTTTGGCGCAATTTCGGGGGGCGCATCGCCGCTTTGAGCACAAGGGGGAAGTGGGTGGAGTCACCTTTATCGACGACTATGCCCACCATCCCAGCGAGATTCGGGCCACCCTGCAGGCAGCACGGCTACAGCAGCGGCGGGTGGTGGCCGTGTTTCAGCCTCATCGCCACAGCCGTTTGGCTGCCTTGTTCCAGGATTTTGCCCGCTGCTTTGGGGAGGCGGACGTGGTGGTGATCGTGCCCACGTATGGGGCAGGAGAGCCGGCGCCTGAGGGTTCCGACAGCTTGCGCTTGGCCGTGGCGGTGGCGGAGCACCACCCCCATGTGCGCTATGTGTCGTCTTTGCCGCAATTGCCGGAGGTGTTGCCGTCCGTCCTGCAGCCTGGAGATCTCGCCGTTTTTTTGGGCGCAGGGGACCTAAATCAGCAGATAATCGCTACGATGCGGGCATATGCGGCTCAGGTGAGGGAACAGCCTGGGCAAGCCAAAAATCCAAACTTCAGCTGAAAAGATAGCTGCTTCTGAGGTATTGAATCATGACGACGGCTCCGGTGGTGCCTCAGCGGGACGGTTCCTGTGAGTCTGAGGCGGCAAGTCTTACCGCTGAAGACAGGCTTCTCCCCCGCGGGCCGGCGGCTCTGCTATCTGGACGAATTCAATCGGGGATCCCGTTGGCTCCTCTGACCACCTTTCGCGTGGGCGGCAAAGCGGAGTGGTATTGTGAGCCCCGTAGCCATCTGGAGCTGCAGCAGTGTTTGGCTTGGGCGCGAGCAGAAGGGATCCCCACGACGCTGTTAGGGGCAGGCAGCAATCTGCTCATCAGCGATGCCGGGTTGAAGGGGCTGGTGATCGGTACCCGCCGTCTGCGCGGGATGCAACTGTTGGCGGGGGGGAGAATGTGGGCCGCTGCCGGAGAGCCTTTGGTCAATCTGGCGCGGGCAGCCGCCAAGCAAGGCTGGAGCGGTTTGGAGTGGGCCATCGGGATCCCGGGCACGCTAGGGGGAGCCGTGGTGATGAATGCCGGTGCCCACGCTTGGGCCATGGCAGATGTGCTGGCGGAAGTACAGATTTTGGATGAGGAGCAGGAGCCCTACCGCCTAGAACCTGCCGATCTGCAATTTGGCTATCGCCGCTCTCGCCTGCAAGACTCACCCTGGACGGTGACAGGAGCGACGCTGCAGTTGATCCCAAGCAGGGATCCGTCCCAGGTGCAGTGGGAAACCCAGCGCTACCTCAACCAACGCCTAAGCTCTCAGCCCTATCATTTGCCCAGTTGTGGCAGCGTCTTTCGCAACCCCGAATCTCACCCTGCCGGCTGGCTAATCGAGCAGGTCGGCTTGAAGGGGTACCGCATCGGTGGGGCCCAAATTTCAGAGCGCCATGCCAACTTCATCCTCAATTGCCATCAGGCGAGTGCCAAGGACATTTACCGCTTGATTCGCTTGGCCCAGGAAAAGGTCTATCAACAATGGTCGGTGCTTTTGGAGCCGGAAGTGCGCATTCTGGGATCCTTTGAGGATTAGAGGAGCATTGGGCAGACAATTTGGACTGTTTTCTTTTGGTGATTTTGATGATTCTGCTCTTAAACTGTTCTTACCGCCTTTTGTAGATGTTCGCCTATCGGCTTATGAGTCAAGATGTAGCCACTTTACGTCGTTTAATTCGACGGCTCAATCAGTCCCACACCACTGCGGAAGAACGCCGCTATTTGGTGGAGATCGGCAGCTTGGCTGCTTTGCTCACCCCGGAAGAGGCTGCCGCTTTGGCCCAGGATCCCAAGCAACTCACCGCCGAGCAGCACTATCGCATTTGGGACTGGGTGCATCGCTGGGAACGGGAGCACCGCCACGAAGATCTGGACTGGGATCCCTCTCTAGACCGACACAACGACTAGAACTCGAAAGAATCCCGTCCCGCTATCACGAACAAATCCCGGCCAGAGTCTAAGACAAAAGCCATCTCCAAGTCTCATTTTTGAACAGGATCCACACCCCCAAACCCACCAGAATCCAGGGCACCCAGTGTTCTGTCCGTTCCGTTAAAACCTTCGCCACTGCAGGCTGCATCGTCAGTTTTTGAGCCATTGCAAACCACAATCCCTTCATCAGAAAAAAGATCGTGGAAAAAAGGGCCAACTGGAGAGGGGTGCTGCCGGCAAACAAAGGAACGTACAGGCTGACATTATCTCCGCCGTTGGCAAAGGTGAAGAGCATGGACATCAGAACTGGCGAGGGCAAAAGGATCGGCCAAGCCTTTTGGGTTGGGCGCTCTCGCAACTCTTCCAACTCTTTTTCCAAGGTTTCTTCAGGTTCAGGTTGCCACAATTTCCAACCGCCTACCGCAATCGGGATCACCCCCAGCAGCCCAATCGCAGGTGGCGGCAACAGCAGGCCCCCCAGGTATCCCAGAGAGCTGAGCAGGATCAACCCTGCCAAGCCCAAGTAGCCCCCCAGCCAAATGTGCCAGCCCTTCCACAGGGGTTGCAGCTGCGCCTGGGCAAACAACAGAACCAGCAAGAAAAAGTCGTCGATATGGGTGGCAACAAAAGCGAGGATCCCTTCGACTAAAGTTGCCCAGAAAATTGCCAGCGGCATAGGGTTAAGAAATGGGGAAGATGGCGCTGATATCGACGAGGTGAAACTGAAGCAGCCCAACAATTGCCGAAGTATAGGCGGTAGAAGAAGCCAGCCCAATCAAGAGATCGCGTTTCATATTGCGGGGTTTCTCGCCTTTCTCGACGACATCCGTAGCGCCAAACTGCATCATGAGAATGCCTATCAAGTTGGAGAGCCAGTACCCCACGAGGGTTCCGCCCAAAAACCACTGTGGCTGCCACAGGCTACACAGGTAGCCCAACCCATAGGCAATCGGCAGGTTGAAAAACAAGTCATTCCACCAGGAAAGGGGAGACAGCATAAACCCCAAAATCAGTAAAATGCCACCTCGGAGCTTCTTCCCCATAGGTCTTGCTCTCCAGCGTTACGTCCTCACAATCTTAGCTTCACATTGCTTTATGAAAACCCAAAAACAATGTCTGGCTCTCCACCTGGGAGTGTGGCACGGCCTCTTCTCCAACTATCGACCCACCGCCGGCGGCTGGGAGCTGGGGGGCCAAAAGCGCAGCCTCATCACCTTTGAGGCCTTGGCTCCATCCTCTTCTTCAGGAAGTCCGGCGGCAGGGAGCGCGATCCGCCAAACCAACGCCTACTACCCCCTACAGGGATCCCCCACTCCCGAAAGCTCCCAGAGCTGGGTCTACCAGGATTTCTCGCCGGGATTGCGCTTTTTCCCCGATGGATCTTTTTCCAATGGGCGGCTGCAGCTGGCGCCGTTTAGTGATTTTGCCGTCGAGCAGGGCTTTCTCTGGGGGGATCGCAAGGCGCGGCTGGTGCAACAGTGGGATGCCCAAGGTCGTCTGGTAGAGGTAACCGCGATCCTGGAGCGGCGCGGCCAAGCTTTGGATCCCGTTGCAGACTGTGCACCCCTGAGCAAAGAGCGACTGAGAGCCTGCCTCCAGGGGAGATGGCGGGGGATCGCCCAGAGCTTTGCGGTTGCCGAGGGCCGGTTTGCCGAAACCGAGGTGGACTGCTCGGGGGCAGAGTGGTTGAGCAACTGGGATCCCTTGCCGGGAGGGCTGTGGATTGGCGGGCCGGATCCCTTGCCCATCCCCACTGCCCAGCGGGATCGCAGCTTTTCGGTGAGCCTGAGCTGGTTTCCGCAGCCGGAAGACTGCCATTGTCTCTTGCGTTTGATCCGGGACTACGATGCCCGCGGTGCTTGGCAAGGGGTTACGCTGATCCGGGCGCAGAAGGATCCCGTTTGAGAAAGGCGCAAACCTGGGCAAACACCGTTTCCCGCTCGCAGTCCAAAGTGAGGATGTGGTCGGAGTGCTCCAGCCAATGCAAGATCTTCTCCTCGGATCCCAGCTCTTGATAGAGCCACGCTGCCTGTTCAGGATCCACTACTGTATCTTGGCGAGATTGCAGGATCAGAGTGGGAACCCGGATGCCGGCCACCTCTCCCTTGACCCGCTCGATCAGCTCCAGAGCGCTGCGCACCGCCGACAGATTAAAGCTGCGGAAATAGGCCGTTCTTTCTGCCAAGGCTCGAGCGTCCCCATCCCGAATCGGCAAGCTGAGGCGGGGCACCTCCTTCAATAGCCAACCCAGGCTGTTCAGGTACTGCTCAGGGCGAAAAAGATAGTACCAGCGGTGGCGAATGGCGAAAAATGGCGCCAGCAGCACCAATTTATGGATGGGATGGGCAAAAGCCAGGTGCAAAGCCAGCAGACAGCCGGTGGAAAAGCCCACCAAGGAAACGCGGGGATACTCCTGCTGCAAAGCCAGATAATGCTCCAAAGCCCGCCCGTACCACTCCGTCCAGCGGGAAGGGGGCATGTGGGCAGACCGGCGGTCGTGTAAGCGATGCGGAGCACTGTCATGGCCGGGATAGTTAAATCCCTGCACCGTCAGGCCAGCCGCCAACAGCCGCTCTGCCAGCCATTGCAACTCGTAAACACCGCCCCCCAATCCATGTAGCAGCAGACAGGCGTGTTCCCCTGCTCCTCGCCACAAAAAGGGTTCGTTACTCAACATAAAAAAATAAAACTCCGTTCCACTTCGCGACGGGATCCCTTGCTAGCCCAAGGTGATATCCAGCAACATCATCACCACAAACCCACTGATGACCCCAAAGGTGCCCTCCCGCTCCAACCCCTGCCGGTGCGACTCAGGGATGATCTCATCGGAAATGACAAACAACATCGCCCCCGCCGCAAAAGCCATGCCCCAGGGTAGTAGGGGCTGCGCCAGAGAGACCACCGTTGCTCCCAGGATCCCGCCGATGGGCTCCACCAGTCCGGTCAGCAGGGCGATGCCAAAAGCGAACAGCCGCGAGTACCCCTGGCCCACCAGTGACAAAGCCACCACCAGCCCTTCTGGCATGTTCTGCAAGCCGATCCCCAGCGCCAGCGCCAACCCATCGCCGACTTGGCCGGTAGCGAAACCCACTCCCACCGCCAGTCCTTCCGGGAAATTGTGCAGGGCGATGGCAATGATGAACAGCCAAATCCGCTTTAAATGGGCGCGGTTCTCCCCTTCCACCCCTTTGAAAAAGTGCTCGTGGGGAAAAAAGCGGTGGGCACTCTCCAGGAAGATTGCCCCTAGCAGCAGGCCCGCCGCCATCACCACCGCCGCCCCAAATGGGGAATACCCCAGCGCTATGGCTGCCTCGGTGCCCGGCACCACCAGCGAAAAAGAGGTGGCCGCCAACATCACCCCACCCCCAAATCCCAGCAGGATCCCTTGTACCCTTTCCGAGAGCGAGGGGAGAAACAGAGCGGGCAAGGCCCCTAACCCGGTTGCCAACCCGGCGATCAAGCTGGCCAGGGATCCCATCCCAATTGGATGCACAAGCCAATCTCCACAAAGGCCGAATGCTTTTCAATTCTCCTCCCTTTCCAACGTTGTGTGAACATTGCTGGCCCAAGCGGCATACGCGAGGTTCTAAAAATTAGCTTCTGTTGCCAGATTTTGTGCTTACAAGCAAGGTACCTAAGAGCAATTCTGAAGGAGCTATTCCCTAGTTGGAGTTTGCCAGCTAAGCCAAGGTTTATTACAATATTATTACAATAATTGTAAATTGCCTCGGCGCAGAAGCGTCCTGAACAGCAATTGGACTGGAGTACACTGCAGCAAGACAGGTCGATAAAAACTAAAGTCAAGTCCGATAGTGATGAGGAGTGAGAGAGCGATGAAGAAAAAAGCAGTTACAACTCTTGTGGCCTTGAGTCTAGGAGCGGCCTGTCTGGGGCTGACCGGCTGCGGTGGAGGCGGAAGCGGTGGGACGACAGTGCCTACACCTACACCGACTCCAACTCCAACGCCTACGCCGACTCCAACGCCTACGCCGACTCCGACACCCACGCCGGGTGCCCCGACTTTTACCAAGGCATTTAGCCCCACCTCGGTAGCTGCCGGCCCTACTGCCAAAACAACTCTGACCTACACGATCACCAACACAGCCGCTCTGCCGCTGACGGGTCTAGCCTTTTCCGATCCCCTGCCTGCCGGCTTGATCGTTGCCACTCCCAACAACCTCAACAACGGCTGTGGCGGGACGCTGGCAGCTGCACCAGGAGCAACTTCCATCTTGCTGGTCAACGGCTCATTGGCAGCCAACGCTAGCTGCACCATCAGCCTGGATCTTCAGGTTACAGCCACGACAGCGGGATCCCTGACCAGCCCCGCGGTAACCCTGAGCAGCAACCAAGCGCCTAATGCCACCGCTGCTGCTATCAACCTAACGGTAACGGTGCCAGCTCCCACCTTTACCATGGCCTTTTCTCCCAACCCGCTTGGCCCAATCCCACCTCCCTATATCGGGAATGGAACTCTGACGTTTACCATCACCAACACCGCAGCCATTCCATTGACGGGCTTGGCCTTTAACCACACCTTGCCGGTAGTGCCGCCTTTAACCGTAGCGCCTGCTCCACCACCACCTCCTCCTCCTTTTACTCCTTCCTGTGGTGGAGCTAACCTCATGACCATGGTGGGTGGGAACACCATTCAATTCACCGGAGGACCAGTAGCCCCAGGACAAACTTGCGTAGTGACCATCTTTGTCCAAACGGCACCTCTGGGCCAACCCGGCGCCTACACCTACCCCAACTCCTCGGTGACGTTGACCAGCGCTGAGGCTGCCCCTGTTACAGCGGGGCCGGTAACCTGGACGGTTACCCGGTAACCTGGACGGTTGTGGTGAATTAGTCCTTCAAAAGCAGCTCGGCAATTTGAACGGCGTTGAGGGCCGCACCTTTGCGGATTTGATCCCCGCACAGCCACAGCTCCAGGGCCTTGGGCTCGGAGATGTCCTGGCGGATGCGGCCCACCGCCACCGCGTCCTTGCCGGCCACGTCGATGGGCATGGGAAAGCGGTTCTGCTGCCAATCTTCAATGAGCACCACCCCAGGGGCCTGGGCCAGGATTTGCCGGGCTTTTTCCACAGGGAAGGGCTGTTCAAACTCTAGATTGAGGGCCTCGGCGTGGGTACGCAGCACCGGCACCCGCACACAGGTAGCTGTCAGCCGCAGGTTGGGGGATCCCATAATCTTGCGGGATTCGTTGACCATTTTCATCTCTTCCTGGCAGTAGCCGTTCTCTTGCAGGGGGCTGTTGTGGAGGAAGAGGTTGGAGGCAATAGGGTAAGGGAACACCTGGGGCTGCAACGGCTGCCCCTGGAGGTAGGCGCGGGTTTGCTCCTCTAGCTCCACCATGGCGCGGGCCCCGGCCCCACTGGCCGATTGATAGGTGGCGGCCACCACGCGGCGCAGGGGGATGTGGCGATGCAGGGGGTAGATGGCCACGCACATTAGGATGGTGGTGCAGTTGGGATTAGCAATGATCCCTTGGTGACGGAAGGCTTCCTGGGGGTTGACCTCCGGCACCACTAGCGGAACATTGGGATCCAGGCGAAAGGCGCTGGAGTTGTCAATCAGCACCGCCCCCGCATCCACAATGGTTTTGGCCCAGGTTTTGGAAACACTTGCTCCGGCAGAGGCCAGCACCAGATCCATGCCTCGAAAGGCCGCTTCTGAAACCGGCTCAACCGGGATCCGTTCCCCCTTGAAGGTTAGATAAGTGCCTGCAGAGCGGGGAGAGGCCAAAAGCTTTAGGTCGGCTACAGGAAAGTTGCGCTCTTCCAGCAGCATCAGCAGCTCTGCCCCTACTGCCCCTGTTGCTCCCAAAATGGCTACCCGTTGTTGCCGTGCCATGCTTTGCCATCCTCAAGTCCCCTCATTTTAAGGCTCAAGACGCCCCTAAAGCTGGGAGGGTAATGGATTCTACAGCCGCCTGAATGTCTGCCAATTCCACCTGGTCGGTCAGCTCGGCCTGGCCGATGCGGCGGGGCAGAACGAAGCGAACCCGCCCCTGTTTGACTTTCTTGTCGGCCTGCATTGCCTGCAGCACTGCCTCCCAAGGGATCCCGGCCGGCCACCGGCTGGGCAGTCCTGCTTTCTCGATCAGGCGTCGTTGCCGCTCCGCCTCGGCGGCGCTCCACCAACCCAGGCGGCGGGCGATCTCCCCGGCAGCTACCATGCCGATGGCGACAGCTTCTCCGTGCAGATAGCGGCGGTAGCCGGTGGCAGCTTCTAGGGCATGGCCGAGGGTATGGCCGTAGTTCAAGATGGCCCGCAGGCCCGCTTCTTTTTCGTCCTGCTGCACTACCCAGGCTTTGCACTCGGCACAGCGGCGCAGCAGGTAGTGCAAGTCTGCGGGAGTAAAGTCGGTATAGCGGCTCAGTTGGGGTCGATCTTCCAAAAACTCAAATAGGTCGGCAGCCTGAATCACGCCGTATTTGATCACCTCTGCCAAAGCCGAAGTAAACTCCCGTGGGGGCAGAGTTTTCAGCACCGTCGGGTCAATCCACACCAGGCGCGGCTGATAAAACGCCCCAATGAGGTTTTTCCCGCCAGGATGGTTGACACCGGTCTTGCCACCAATGGCCGCATCCACCATCGCCAAGAGGGAGGTGGGCACTTGCACAAAAGGGATCCCGCGCAGCCAGGTGGCGGCGGCAAACCCCACTATGTCGCCAATGACCCCCCCTCCTAGAGCCACCAAGGTGGAGGAGCGCTCCAGGCCAAAGGCTAGGGCGGCGTCGTAGATCTTGGCCACCGAGCGCAGGGTTTTGTAGCGTTCGCCGGCAGGCAATAGGCAGAGGTGGGCGGCAAACCCCGCTTGTTGCAGCCCCTGCAGCAACTTCTCGGCAAAGTGTTTGGCAATGCCGGGATGGCTCACCACCAGAGCCTTGCTGGAAAGCCCTCTAGCTCGCATTTGGGATCCCAGCTGGATGAGGCTGTGGCCAGGGGGGCCTTCGGCAGACTGGAGGAGAATATCGTAGGAGCTGTGGGGAAGCTTGACAGGGATCAGATAGGGATCCATGCGTGTCGGTCCTGGGGGGCGGGATCCAGTGTGGCATGTTCTGCTCCCGTCTGCCTGCTGCAGGCATTGTCCTTGGGAGTTTGAAAGCCCAGGGGATCCTGCTAGGGGTTGGGGTCAACTGGCTGCGGCTCCGACTGGGGAGTGAGGGTTTCCAAATCCGGCAGAGCTGTTCCCGCCGGCGAGGCCGAGTCTTCCTGGGCCAAGTCCTGCAGGGCGGCTTGGGCCGGCTGAAATTGCGGATCCAGCTCCAGACAGCGCTGCAAGCTGGCCTGGGCGGCTGCTCGCTGGCCGGCCCGCAGTTGAATCAGCCCCAGGGTATGCCAAAAGGCGGGCCGCTGGGGATCCAGGTGCGTGGCCTGTTGGGCGTCTGCCAGGGCAGGTTCCAGCTTCCCCAATTTCAAGGCTTCCCAGGCGCGGTTGTTGAGGGCCACAGCATCTTCTGGGGTGAGCTGCAAAACCCGCGAGTAGGCTTGCACAGCTTGTTCGGGATCCCTCAGCTCGCCGTAGATCAACCCCAGGGCAAACCAGCCCCAGGGATCCCGTTCGTTGAGGTGGATCATCTGCTGGCAGGCGGCACGGGCTTCTTCCAGCCGGCCCAGGCGCCGCAGGCCGGTGATCTGGCCAAACCAGCAGGCAGAACTGCCGGGACGCTGCTGCACCAAGCGCTGGAAATGCCGTAGGCTGGCCTCATATTGCCCCAGCTCCTGCTGAGCTACCGCCAAGGCATAGCGGGCTGGAAAGTGCTCCGGCTTGATCTTGAGGGCTTCCTCGAAGTGGATACAGGCTTCTTTCAGGTAGCCCAATTTCTGGAAGGCCACACCGCGGGCGTACCAGCTTTTGTAGTTGTCGGCATCGTAGCGCAGGGCGCGTTCTAGGGCCTTGCTGGCCAGCCGATACTGCCCCAAGCGCAGCAGGGCCACCCCCAAGTTGTGCAGGGTGATGGGATCCCGGCGGCGCAGCCGCAGCGAGCGCTTGTAACATTCAACAGCCGAGCGCAGCCGGTGGCAGTGGAAGAGGGCATTGCCTTGGTAACGCCAAACCCGCCCGCTTTTGGGGTTGAGCTTCAAGACCCGGGCAAAACTGGCCGCTGCCGAGCTGGGCCGCCGCAGCCGCCGCAGCACGATCCCACGGGCCAGCCAGGTGCGGGGCTGTTTGGGGTTGTAGCGCAGCGCCTTGTTCAGGCTGTTCAGGGCCAGCTTCGACCGCTTCAGTTGCAGCAGGCGGATGCCGCGATTGTGCCAGGCCAGAGCATCTTCCGGGTTGCTCTCCAGCACCTTGTCGTAGTTAACCACCGCCGACTTGTACTGCCCCAGGCGCCCCAGAATCAGGGCCAGGCGCAGCCGGGTTTCTTCGTCGTAGGGGTTGATGCTCAGGGATCCGTTGTAGCTGTCCACCGCCTCGCGGTAGCGGGCCAGCTGCACCAGCACATCCCCACGGCGGCTCCAAGCCAGGGCGAAGTTGGGATCCATGTTCAGAGCCCGGTCGTAGGCGGCCAGGGCTTCCGTCAGGTTGCCGCGGCGACGCCAGTCTTCCCCCCGCTCGAATTGGATGTCGGCACTGTTCCACTGAAACAGCCGCTGAATGAACTGCAAAATGGCGATCTGACGCGCTCCTTCTTCTGGCGTGGCGGAGGGGGTTTCGCCTGTGGCAATGCGCAGGATGGCCATCTGGATGGCCCGCAAAAAGGCCTGAAATCCCTGCACCTCTTCATCTTCCAGGGACTCTTTCCCCTCACGGCGGCGGTATTGCAGCCGGAACCGCTGCAGATCCCCGGGGGCAGGGAAGCTGGGATCCAAAAAGTGCATTAGCTCCAAGGCGCGGTACTCAAACAGCACCGGATCCTCTTCTGAGCCAGTAAAATCCAGCAGGGGCGCCTCTTCCAGGGGGCGGGGTAGCTCAGTGGGGGTGTGCAGCAGCGTCAGCAGGCGCTGGTTTTGTCGTGCCGGGGCATGGGGAAACCCGCTGTACAGCTCATCCCTTGGCCAGGGATCGGCAACAAACTCTGGAGAGGCCACCACTCCCACCCAACGGCATTGTTCGATGGCCAGTTGCAGCTCCAGCTTGCGGTTGTCCCCCGGCTGCAGCATCCAGCGGTCAAACCAGACTTTGAAACCCTCGCGATCCAGCCGCTCCGCCAGTTGACGCGCCCACCGGGCTTGCTCTCGGTGGTAGCGCAAGAAAAGGTCGAACTTGTAATGCTCTGAAGACATGAACGCCCGCTCGCTGCTCTTCTCCAGCTTATCTTTGCGTTATCGCCACGCGACGCTTTCACAAACGCAAACGCATTTGCTCCCCATCGGGTCTGGGGCAAGGAGCAAACGTAAACTACCCGACTCCGACCGCTAAGCGGTACGGAGCGGGCTTTCAGTAGCCCTGGGCCTGCTCTGCTCTACCAGAGAACAAAACAAGCCCGGACCTCTAGGCTGGTTTACGACAGCCCCCAAGAGCGCAATCACATTCGCACCATTCAAA
>NZ_JBSRZW010000042.1:0-18590 GCF_054058015.1 Thermostichus sp. MS-CIW-30 | reverse complement strand
GAGAGAGTGGGATTCGGTCGCGCCAGCGGGCCGGATGGCCTTACCCACGGTGAGTTGCTCTCACAAACAAGTTCCAGCGGAGAGAGTGGGATTCGAACCCACGGTGAGTTGCCCCACACAGCATTTCCAGTGCTGCGCCTTCGACCACTCGGCCATCTCTCCAGATTGAGAATAGGGGCGACTTTCCAGAGAGCTAAAAAGTCAGCTTTGTGATCCTAGCAGAGGATGGAAGCTATTAACGGGATCCTTTGGGCTCCCCAGGCCGAAACATTTGCAGCAGCACTTCCCAGCGGGAGCACCGCCAGTAATCAACATGGGATCCGATCAACCCCGTCTCATTGATCTGCATCTCTGTCCAGCCGGGGATGCACAGGCGGGGACGCCAAGGCAAAGCCAAAGAACCGCTTAGGATCCACTCGGTGCGGATCTGGTTGCCGGTTTGCCGAATATCCTGCAGATCGAGACGGATATCCTGTAGCCAACGACCTATCCCCTCGATCATGCGGCGATAGCGATCCAAGCCGCGAAACTCGTTGAGGGGATCCCGGAAGTAAACCTGGGGATCGTAAATCGAATAAGTTTGATTTTTGGGAAAGCGAGCATAATCTGCCCGCAAGATGGTCACCAGATCAGGCGGGGCTTGGGAAGGAAGGCTCATGTCTTGGCCACGACAGAAAGAGACACCGTTTCCCCAGGGGCGGGGCAACACAACTGGATGGATTGGGACGTGGCGGCATTCAAGGCTGCCAGCTTTTCTCGAAACTCCTGCAGGCTGCCCAAGGGGCGGATCTGGGCGGCAAACCACCCGTGGTAGTCCACCTCTCCCATCGCCGTAGGGATCACCTGCTGGGGGCGTAGGGCTGCCACCACCTCCAGGGCCCGCTCTGGCCCCATGATCACCTCTCCCAAGAGGGGAAAGATCTGCCCCACCACCGGAATCAGTAGGGTATGGATGGAGCCAAACTCCTGCTGCAGCCGCGGGCGGACATCCGGCTGGGACAGATGAGGCTCGTAGTAAAGCCGTGTCTGAGAGGACACCTCTTCCAGCAGATAGCCCAGCTCACGGACAGGCCCTAGGGGCGCACCGGGAATGGCTGTGACCCGCAGATCCCCCCACTGAGCGGACTGCCAGGGATCCAGAGCCTGAACCGTTGCAAATCCCAGACTCTTCACGACTCTGGCTGCAGCCGGCGAAGCCAAAACGGGGATCCGCTTATCCAGGCGCTGCAACGTTGGTGGGTGGCAGTGATCCGGCTGGGCTTGGCTGAGGAGGATCCCGTCGATTTTGGGCAAGGTCTCCGGCGTAAAAGGGAGCGGCTGGCGGTGCTCCAGGCGGATGAACCAGGGGATCCCCAGAAACACCAGGGGATCCACCAGCCACGGATCCAATAGGAAGGTTTGCTCCCGGGTGTGGATGAGCCAACTGTTGAGGTCGATGCGGGTCAGTTTCATGAGTTGAAAGTAAGGTTATTGGCCGGTAATGGAGAGATCGGCAACCCAGATGCGGGGACACAGCCCACCCGGTGTGACTTGCGGCTCGGGCTCGACGTAGAAAATCGACTTCAACAACTCCAGAAAGTCTCCGGCCACCGTGGCCGCTTCGATGCTGATGCGTTCTCCTTGGCGTACCCACCACCCCTGAAACGGCAGCGAGAAGGATCCCTGTAGGGGCTTAACGCCGGCATGAAGCGCTTGCAGCTCATCGATCCAAACCACATTTTCAGCCGTAGCCAAGTCATAGGTGCTCTCCGGCGGTGCCCCGGCAAATACATGGTAGTAGTGGGCGGCAACTGTGACCTTGGCGCCGATATTGGCGTGGCCTGTGGGCTGGGCTCCTAGGCGCTTGGCTGTACCGGCGCTGTGCAAAAAGTGGGTCAAGACTCCATTGGTGATGAGGGGGACGCGGCGAGTGGGGGTGCCTTCGCCATCAAAGCTGATCGCTCCCACATTGGTCGGGTGTAGGGCATCGTCACACACCGATAGGAGAGGCGAGGCAATGGTCTTGCCCAGGGATTCTGGGGTGGACAGGCTTTGGTTGTCCAAAATGTTTTGGGCATTGAACACATTGGAGAAGGCGCTCAACAAACTCAAAAAGGCTTCTCCGGAAAAGACCACTGTGTATTTTCCAGAGGGGATCCGCTCGTACTCCAGATGGCTAATCAGTTTCTCAGCAGCTTCCTGCACACAACCCTGGATATCCAACTCATCCAGGCTGCGAGCCACTCGCATGGCTCCGGCGCTGCGGGGTTTGCGTCCTTCTTGCTCTGCCTTGCTGTAGAGAAAAACCGAAGCGAGGGTATGCTCCTCTTGTCGTAGGGCTTGGTGGCTATTGAGGTAGAAGCGGTTGATCTGCCGCTGCGCTAGGCCGTTGTAGGGCACCCCCTGAATGGCGGGATGGGATCCCAGGAGTGCCTTTTCGGCAGCCACCAACTGTTCCAACAAGTCGCCGGCCAAAGCCAACGGCCCTTTGTCGTTACAAGGCTGGGCAATGGGCAGAGTGGCTTCCGGGCTGAATTGAGGGGCATGTTCCCGCACGCCAAAATGGCTGGCTTCAAAGGCCGTTTGCAGGGCCAGTTCCAGCCCCGCCTCATCCACATCGGTGGTGGAAGTTACTCCCACCTGCCCTTGGTCGTTCCAGGCCCGCACCGTCACGCTGCAGCGGTGGGAAGCCTTGACCTGGCGAGGTTCCCCATGATCTACCTGCACGCTGGTTTCATCCACTTGAGCCCCGTAGAGATCAAACTGAGGGATCCCCAGCCGCCGGGCACAGCTTTGTGCCTGTTCTGCCAACACCTCGACTTGCACCATTGCCACTCCCCAAGTTCCTGTTGCCATCCAGCGCCTCTAGTAAACTACCCGCACTCATGCTGACGCAGAGCGCTCCGCACCGCTAAAGCGAAAGAGCATGACTCTAGTCAATAATAAGCTCAACTATACTGAAAATAATGTATAATATGTTCAGTACGGATTACTACCAGTTGATCTTTCTGTTTACTTTCGAGTCTGCCAACATGGTAGCCAAAGCAAAGCAGAAAATTGGTAGTAAGACGACACGGAAACTGCGCTTTGGGTATTCTACTCAAAGCTTTGCGGGATACCGCCATTCTGTTTGGAAACAAACAGAATGCTATCGCTGCATAGTTGAACAGTGATGTTCAGCAGTGTTCAGCGTAAATGTATCAGTGCAGGCTTTCGGTAGCCCTGTAGTTGGCAAGCCAACCACGGACCTCTAGGCTGGTTTACAGCAGCCCCAAGTTTGGCAATCATGTTGGCCCCATTCCAGTCCGCATCCCCTTCCCATCCACAGTGCCCACACTTAAACTGCTTCCCACTGCGATTTTGCTACGCAACGCTGACGCGACAGGATTGCGCAGGGTCGGGATGGATGTGCAAACACTTGTGACAGGTCTGCGAGGTATAAGCAGGCGGAACAAGGATCAGAGAAACCCCTGCAACTCTCGCCTTGTATTCCAGAAACTGCCTCAGTTGGTAGGACGCCCAACTGTTGGCCCTGCGCCGCTCGGCTTTGCTGCGGGGTTGTTGGTTGATACGCTCCCGTATCCCTGTCAAGTCCTCTAAAGCAATAGCGCTATTTGTGGCCTTTGCCCTAGAAACAATAGCTTTAGAGATGCGATGATTGACCCACGTTTTTGCTACGCAACGCTGACGCGACTGAAAGCGTCTCTCCTTACCAGACAGCCGTTGCAACAGTTCTCTGCATCTGCGCCGCGAACTGCGTGTGCCCTTACTGGCTTTGCGTTGGAGTACCGCCCTCAACCGGGAGTAGTGGTCTCGGACTCTGTTCAACTGCTGTCCATTCCAGTTGTCCCCCTCTGACGTATGGGCAATATCTGTCCTTCCCAAGTCCACGCCTACCACCTGAGCGGTGTTCTGCTGTTCCGGTAACTTTGCTTCCACGCAAATCTGGATGGAGTAGGAACCGTCTTTGCGCTTGACCAGAGTGGCCGTTCGCGTCAGCGGACCGGAGGTCTTTTTGGGATTGGAGCCCGCCAACTGTTCTCTCTGGTAATGACCAATCGCCAGCTCAAAGCGTTCTCGACCCTCCACCGTGGTGAGCGACACCGTCCAGTCTTTCTCGCGAAACGAAAAGATACGAGCGTCGTAGGTAGCGAAGCCACCCTTGTTCGCGTTAGCGTCGCGTAGCGACAACGCTTTGACCGGGCGGTTTTTCTGTTGTGCCACCTTGCGAGCAGACGCTACCCGTCTGCATATCTGTTGGTCGCGTAAGCGGGACGTAGTCCTTGCCAAATTACTGGACAAGCCGAAACGGGCACGGATTTCGTAGTAGCACAGGGATTGGAGTTTCAGTGGGTTGACGACTTTCTCGGGTGTGTTTTGGTTGACCCAGTTCAAGGCTTGGCCGTTCGCGTTAGCGTCGCGTAGCGACAAAGCATCCAATGTCTCGTCCAATTTGGCGGCTTGCGACTGGGACACCTTGAGCTTGCAAGAAACGGTCAGGACTTGGGTCATAGCCTTATTGCATTTTACTCACATTCCTCCCGACCCTTGCCCTGTGGGCAGAGAGCGGGGCTCCTGCGGTTTCTAGCTGACGGGCCAGCCAGGCGGTCAACTCTTCCGATCGCGCCAGCGGGACGTAGTCCTTGCTGTTGAAGTCCAACAGAGCTTCCCCCAGCGCCTCCAGTTGTGACGTTGACAAAGCCCAAATCTTATTCTCAAGGGCCGGGTCAAGGGATCCCAACTTCCGCCTGAGCAGCCGCAAAACCAGCGTTGCTTCCCCGTGTTGCAATCCCTGTTGTAATCCTTGTTGCAATCCTTGTTGTAGCCCTTGTTGCAGGCCCAGTTGTAGTCCTTCTCTGCGTCCTTCTTTGCGCCCTTCTTCCAGCCCCTCTCGCAGAGCTTCTGCCCGCCACTCTTGGTAGATCACCGATTCCCTCATATCCAAAGACCTCATGATTTGTCGAATCAAACCCCGATCCAATGCTAGTCCCGCCAAGACGGCTGTTGCGGCTGCCAATTCCCTTCTCTCACTGGGGTCTGCCAAGCTCTCTAGCTCACTGACCACCTCTCGCAAGGTTTCTGCTGGATCTTCCACCTGGCTTAGAACCCGAAACGGTAGCAGGGCTTGCCGATCCGCTCCGGCCCTCAAATCGCATTCCCACAGGCGGACAACATCAAACTCATGGCTCAGCCTCTCTAGACGAAAAGAGGTCTGGAAAACTCCCTCCGACCCCGTTTTGCGCAAGTCAATGACCACCTGCTGCACCGATAGGTGAGGATACCTCCGATAGAGTCGGAGCCGAGCCACTTCTCCCATGAGCCAGCGGACAAACTGCTCTGGGAAACGCTCGGCCAGATATTTGCAGACGTTGTCATAGGCCATGTCGAGGTGGATCCCTGGAATTAGCGACCGCCCACGGTAATGGAATCCACCTTGATGTGAGGCTGCCCGACGGTGACGTAAATGCTGCCACTTACAGAGCCACAGAACCCAGCTGCCAAGCTGAGGTCTTTGGAACACATGGAGATTTTGGTCAAGATGTCTTTGGCTTCTCCGATCAGGGTGGCTCCCTTGAGGGGCTTGGTAATTTTGCCGTTTTGGATAAGATAAGCTTCTTCGACGGCAAAGTTAAATTGCCCGGTTGGGCCGACGCTCCCTCCCCCCATGCGCTTGCAATAGATGCCTTTGTCGATAGAAGCAAAAAGATCGTCCAATTCTGCATCTCCAGGGGCGATGTAAGTGTTGCGCATACGGCTGGCAGGGGCAAAGGTGTAGTTTTGGCGGCGACCGCTGCCGGTGCGGGGGTGGCCGGTGCGCATTGAGCCGGCCCGGTCGGCCAGGAAGTTCTTCAAAATGCCCTTTTCAATTAGCAAAGTGCGCTGGACGGGCATCCCCTCGTCATCCACATCCAGGCTGCCAAAGGCCCCTTCAGAGAGACCTTCGTCCCAGGCGGTAAGGTTTTTGTGGGCAATTTTCTGGCCTTTTTTGTCGGCAAAGGGCGTGGTTTTGCGCTCAATTTGGGTGGTTTCCAACAAGTGGCCGCAGGCTTCGTGGAAAATGACGCCGCCAAAGGCGTTGGACATCACAATCGGGTAGGTGCCGGATTCCACATAGTCGGCATAGAGCATCTGGCCGGCAGCTTCTGCCAGCTCCCGGCTATGGGCCTCCAGATCCCAACGGCGCAAAAAGTTGGGATCCCCCGTACCGCCGGAGCGTTGACTGACAGAGGCGCGATGGGATCCATCGGCACAGAGCAGCGTAGAGCTCACGGATTGGGTGAGGCGCACATCCCGCACAAAGGTGCCATCGCTGCAGGCCACCAGAATCTCTTGCCAATCGCGGAAATAGGTGGTGCGGCGGGACTGCACATGGCGGGCTTGGCGACCCAGTTGCTCGTTGGCTTTGAGCAGGATCTCCCCCATCTCCGCAATGGGGCTACATTCCTTCAACCAGCCATCTTTGCGGCGACGCTCGCCGTAGTCCTGCAGCATCTCCAGGTTGATGGCAGAAACCAGCGCTGTGGGGCCGGGAGGGGTGAGGCCCATCAGCGAAAGGCCCTTCTCCAGAGCAGCCTTGAGACCGGCAAAGGATAGATCGTTGGTGCTGACGTAGCAGTCGGCCAAGCCGCGAAACACCCGCACGCCGGCACCGGTGGAGAGTCGTGGGGTGATGCTGGTGATGGCGTCATCTTCGGCCAGGCAACTGATGGAATTGCCCCGTTCTAGAAAAATCTCCACCAAATCGGCACCGGCAGCGCGCCCCCAGCCCAACAGGGCAGAGAGGGGATCCCGCCAATCCTCGTCGAAGCGCTGTAGAGTATGACGGTAGTTCAGGTTGGGCAGTTCTTTGGACAAAAGCAGCATGGCAGGCTCAGGGAGTAGAGACGAGCTAAGGCCGGCGCAAGTTTTCGTTTTCTCAGTTTAACAAGGAGTAAAGGTTCTCCCCTGCCGGCAAATTGACCTGGAGCTTGACAAGGGCGGGGGAGCAATCGAAGATCGCTGCACAAGGAAACCTCGACTTGCAATGGCTGCCAAGAAAAAACCGCCGGAGCTTCAGCCCAGCCTGTTTGACGATCCCATCGAGCCGCCAGCCCCGGCGGAGGAGACACTCCCCCAGTGGGATCAGATCCCCCTGTCGGCCCAGGTGCCCATCCCCCCCGGCACTTACAGGGATTTGGAGCAACTGAAGCAGCATTGTTTGGTATGCCAGCGCTGCGACTTGGCAGCCAGCCGTACCCATGTGGTGGTGCATCGGGGCAACCCCAAGGCAAGGATTTTAATCATCGGAGAGGGGCCAGGGGAAAGCGAAGACCTGCAGGGGCTGCCTTTTGTGGGCAAGTCGGGACAATTGCTGGATAAAATCCTGGCTTCGGTGGGGCTGGATCCCGAGCAGGACACCTACATCTGTAATGTGGTCAAGTGCCGCCCCCCTAACAACCGCGTGCCCACCCAGGAGGAGATGGACGCCTGCCGTCCCTATCTGTTGGAGCAGATTCGCCTGGTGGATCCCTGGATTATTCTGCTCACGGGGGCCACCTCGGTGCGCTCCCTTTTGGGCGAGAAGCGAGGGATCACCAAGATCCGCGGGGAATGGATCCAGTGGCAGGGACGCTGGTGTATGCCCATTTTTCACCCGGCCTATCTGCTGCGCAACCCAGACCGCACCCCTGGCAGCCCCAAGTGGTTGATGTGGCAGGATATTCAGGCGGTGAAGCAAAAGTATCTGGAACTCACTGGCACAGCACCGCCCCAGCCCAACTTTTGAGCCCATTTCCCCAAGCGCCCCTCCTCCCAAAGGGGAGCAAGGGATCCCTACCTTGGCTGATCCCCAGGTTTGAACCCAGTCAAGAGGCCAAAGCAGAGCAAGCCGGTGGCATAAGCCTGACGCATCAGGCCCAGCCCCAGCGCCCCGCGAACGGTAACCCAGCCGCTGCGCAGCAAAGCCCAGATCCAGCGCCAGTCGCGGGCAGAAGCGATCACCTCATCCCAGAAAGGGGCCACTCGCTCCGACCAGTCGGCGCTGCGCACCTGCTCAAAGCCCACCTGTTGGGCCAGAGCCTCGTAGCTGGAGAGGCTGATCACATAGGGTAGGCAGTACACCTCGTAGATTTTCTGCAAAAGCTGTTGATCCTGCTGGCTCAGGGATCCCTCGCGGTGGCACCAGGTTACCACCATCACCTGCCCGCCCGGTTGCAAGACCCGCCAGCCCTCGGCCAGAAACTGCCGCTTATCCGGCATGTGCTCGCCGCTTTCCAGAGACCACACCAGATCAAAGGTGTTGTCTGCAAAGGGCATCTCCAGGGCATCGGCCACCTGAAATCGCACCTTGTTGCTCAGGCCGGCCTCTTGGGCGCGCTCCGTAGCCCGCTGGGCTTGGACGGGGCTGAGGGTAATGCCCGTAACCTGTGCCCCAAAGCGCCGGGCTAACTCCAAGCTGCTTCCCCCAATGCCACAGCCAAGATCAAGAATGTGCTGGGGAGGGCAGGGATCCCCGATCTGGCCCCACTGGATAACCCTATCAATCAAGTCAATCTGAGCTTGGCGGCGATCCTTACCGGTTTGGCCCGGCTCGTAATAGCCATGGTGCATGTGCTCCCCCCACACCCGCTCCCAGAGGCCGGAGGAGGCATCGTAGAAGTGGCGAATGCGTTGGTTGAGGGTGGAGGTCATGGCAACAGATCTCCATGGCTTTTTTATTTTGGATCCTCTCGCCCGGTGAAATCTGATGGGGAACCCTTGTAACCCAACTCGCGCCAGCCGGACGGAGCCATAATAACAGACCCTTTCCGGGCTCACCTTGGAGCAGAAAGCGATCCCAGCGCCCAAACCAACCGCTGCACAGCACTCAAGAGCACCAGAATCGCCATCAGCCCAAACAAGCCCACCATGTACTCCGGGAAAAGGAAAAACAAGCCGTAGAAAAAGATGGTTTCGCTGCCCTCGATAAGCCCCGACGGCATACTTAAGCTGGTCAGTTCATCCAGGGATCCCGCCCCGACAGTGCCATCCGTCCTTGTTGCTCCGCAACGCTGTCGCGAACGCCGTTTTTCCAACAGCCCTGCCAAATACATCCAGGAGCAAAGGTTGATGTAAAAGCTGGCCAGCATCAGAGCCAGAGAAGCATAGCCCAGCAGGGATCCCTGGTGAAAGGCCAGCCCCAGGGGAACGACTGCGTAGACCACCACGTCCAGCAGCATATCCAGGTAGCCCCCCAGATCGCTTTGCCGTCCCTGCAGACGAGCCAACGTGCCGTCCAGCCCGTCCATAAACCGGTTCAGCAACCACAGGCCCAGCCCCCACCCGTAGGCCCCGTAAGCTGCCGCTGTCCCAGAGGCCAGGCCCATGGCAAACCCCGACAGGGTAATGGCTAGGGGATGCACCTGTTGGAGAGGGGTTTGCAGCACTGGAGCCAACAGCCGCTCCTTCCACTGCCTAAGCACCTTATCCAGCAAGAAACACTCCTTTCTTATTGCTCTGCAACGCTGTTGCCGATGATCACCACCGGCTGGGATCCCACAAAACCTCTGGATTCAATTTTCTTGCTCCGCACCGCCAACGCGATGGAAATCATCATCCCAGAATCATCCCAGATGATGAGAATGCTACTGAAGGGAGGTCAGAGCAAAGTGCTGTGCCTACGGCAAAGGAACCGCACCGCTGTTGCGAATGAAGCGGATACCTACGCGGAGTATGTTTGCTCTGGACCCTTTCCTCTACCGGAAGTGCTGCGGCAAGCCTAGGCTGGGACAAAGCCTGTGGGTAAACTAAAGGTTAGGCTGGGTAGCCTATCGCCTGGCGGACTGTGTGCTCCTTAACTCGGTGTTCGCGGCACCTTTTTCTCCCTCAACTCCAACATACCTACGAGCGAGTCCATGAGCGAGACCCCCACTTCCCCAGCAGAAGCGTTCGCGGCACCAGAGCCGGTCATTGCCATCACCGGCCTGACCAAAACCTATCGCACAGGATTTTGGCTGAACAAGGTGGTCAGCCCCCTCAAAGATTTTTCTCTGACTGTGGCCCGCGGAGAAACCTTTGGGCTGCTGGGGCCCAACGGGGCCGGGAAAACCACCACCATCAAATGCCTACTGGGCATTGTGGAGCCCACCCGCGGCAGCGGCACTTTGCTGGGCAAACCCCTGGGGGATCGCTCCATCAAGCAACAGGTGGGATATTTGCCGGAGAACCCCTATTTTTACGATTACTTGACGGCATGGGAGTTTCTCCAGTTTGCCGGCAAGGTGTTTGGTCTGCCCAATAGCCTGTTGAAGGAGCGGATCCCGCAACTGCTGGAGCTGGTGGGGCTTTCTATAGATACGGCCCGCAAAAAACAACTGCGCACCTACTCCAAGGGCATGCTGCAGCGCACTGGCATGGCCCAAGCGCTGATCAACGACCCAGAGCTGGTGTTTCTGGATGAGCCGATGTCGGGACTGGATCCCATGGGCCGCTATCAAATGCGCGAGATCATTCTGTCCCTCAAGCAGCAGGGCAAAACGGTGTTTTTCAACAGCCATATCCTGGCGGATGTGGAAGTTATCTGCAACCGAGTCGGCCTGATCATCGGCGGCAAATTGGTGCATCAGGGAACTTTGGATGACTTGCTGGGAGAGAGCAAAAGCTATCGGGTACAAGGGCACGGTGGCGCCGTCGAACAGTTCCGCGACCGCCTAGAGCACTTCTCGATTCAGGGATCCCATTGGTCGGGGGAATGGAGTGGATCCCTACCGGAGTTGCTGAGCCTTTTGAACCAAGCGGGGGCACTGGTCACCGACTTGCATTGGCAACGGCAATCCCTAGAAGAATTCTTTGTGGAGCAAGTGCGGGCCATTGAAGGGGATCATCCGGTCTCTGCCTAGGCTGGCCGTTCGCACTGGTGCTATGGAGAACCCCGAGAGCAGGACGGAGTTCTGCCCTGAGTATTTCCCAGTAGGGGACTCTGTGCTGATACATTTACGCTGAACACTGCTGAACATCACTGTTCAACTATGCAGCGATAGCATTCTGTTTGTTTCCAAACAGAATGGCGGTATCCCGCAAAGCTTTGAGTAGAATACCCAAAGCGCAGTTTCCGTGTCGTCTTACTACCAATTTTCTGCTTTGCTTTGGCTACCATGTTGGTAGACTCGAAAGTAAACAGAAAGATCAACTAGTAGTAATCCGTACTGAACATATTATACATTATTTTCAGTATAGTTGAGCTTATTATTGACTAGAGTCATGCTCCGCACCGCTAATCGGCAGCAATAACAGCCCGGTAGTAGCCTTCCAACTGTTGGGTGGCTGCCGACCAGCTCCAACGTTCTGCCTCTTGGCGGGCTTGCTGTCGGAAGAGCTGTCGCTGCCCGACGCTGCTCAGGAGTTGCTGGGTAACCTGGACAAAGTCGCTATCCGAATTGGGATCGAACAGAAAGCCATTGCGCCCACTGTCCACCACATCGGTAATGCCACCGCAGCGGGGGGCGATCACCGGACAACCGGCAGCCATGGCTTCCAACAGAACCAGCCCCAAGGTCTCGGTGCGAGAGGGGAACACGAACAGATCCGCCGATGCAAAGGCCGCTGCCAGAGACTCCCCCTGCAGATAGCCCGTAAACACCACATCGTAGCCGGCAAAATGTTGCTCCAGGGATCCCCGCTCTGGCCCATCCCCCACAATAGCCAAGCGGGCTTGGGGGATCTGCTCCAACAAGACCCGGATCCGCCCCACTTCCTTCTCAGCCGAAAGCCGCCCCACGTAGAGCAAAAGAGGCCGTTCCGGTTGCCCCGCCGTGAGCCGAGCCCGCATTTCTGAACTGGCCGCCTGGGGATGAAACAACTCCGTATCCACTCCTCGCTGCCACAGTTGCACCCGCTCAATGCCGTGGGCGCTCAGCTCCTGCATCATGGCCGTCGAGGTGCAAAGATTGACCCGCGCCAAATTGTGCCCCAGCTTCAGGAGATTCCACAAAACCCCTTCCAGAAAGCCCAGTCCATAATGCTGCAGATACTTCGGCAGATGGGTATGGTAGGAGGCCACCAGCGGGATCCCCATCGTCTGGCTGTAGTAGAGGCCCCCCAATCCCAAAACTGCCGGGTTCACCACGTGGATCACATCCGGTCGGAAACGGCTGAGCAACTTACCGATGGCCGGGCCGGGGGCAGCCAGCTTCAACTCTGGATACAAAGGCAGTGGCATCCCCGGGATCCCGTAGACCCGTGCCCGTGCAAACCGCCGGGGGGCTCCCCGGGGCGCGACGATGAGCACCGAGTTGCCTCGAGCGGTTAGGTGACGCACCGTGTGGCAGAGGCGGGTAACGATGCCATCCACCTTGGGCAGAAACGTCTCCGTAAATAGGGCTATGCGCATCAGGGATCCCAAGCCTACTGTTATTGCTCCGCAACGCTGCTGCGACCGCGCTACTCGGACGGAGCCCTCAAAGACTCTAGAATGAGTGTTGCACAAAACGGCAACGCTGCTACGACCTCCGTCAGCAGACTCAAGTACCTCATTCCACCGGTGCAGAGTAGGGTATCGGCTCAGGTTCGGTGAAAGTCTGCACCTGGCTTTGGCCCAGCGTGTCTGCGGCGGTTTTGCTGATCAACAGTAAGGTCGCCGCCAGGGCCAGCCCAATAACATCCCGCCACATGCTCCACTCCTCAACTCCTCACTCCTCTTGCCCATTACTGTAGCGGCGGTTTTCTCGACTGGGCAGTGATGGAGGACGGATTTTTACATAACACGAACCACTGCCAAAATTGCGGCTTTGCCCCCCGCCGGCTAGTCCCGGAACGTCAGCTGCAAGCTGGTTATCAGCAGCACCAAAGAAGATACCGCCATCACCCCTCCCCAAAACCAGTAGGGCAAGAACAAGTTTTGGGCAATCTGGCTGGAATCGGAGTGGATCACCTGCCCGTTGATCACAGCAGAGGCCGTAAATAAGTAGTCAAGCTGGTGGTAGGTGCTCACACAGGCCTGCACCCCCAAAAATTGTGCAGCGAAGCCCCGCAACCAAGGGGAAGCCCAGCAGCCCACCGCCAAGATCCCCAGCCCAATAGCCGGGATCAGCAACAGGCCAAATAGAGAGCGCACCCAGAGCACCGCCGACAGCAACAGCAGGGATCCCAAAGCCAACAACCCCAACTGGGCCGTACCTTGACGACGAGAAGCCAGGATAAAAACCGCCCCGGCCATTGGGGGCCCCATTGGCCCACCGGCGGCCACCAAAGCTCGACCCACCGGCCCCAAAAACAAGTGCCCACTGTGAAAGGCCAACCCCGACCCGTCGGGATAGATCTCCAGACGATGAAACTCCCCACCCAACAGCACTGCCGTCAAGCCGTGGCCCATCTCATGAAACCAGGTGGCCAGAATCGTAAAGGGGTAGAGGATATAGTTGCCCCAGGGGAGCTGCCAGAGCAAGACCGTCAGACCTGCAGCAGCCACCAACCAAACCAAGCTGTGCCGGCCAGGTTTCTCGGAAGGGGAGGGAGGCAGCTCAAACTGAGTCATAGAGCAGCAGTGGGTAGACAGAAAAAAGCCTAAAACGCCTCGTCCTCTTAGACGACTGCCGGCAGAGGAGAGTTCCAAGCCAACCCCGAGAAAATCCAGAAAAACATATGTCTCAAACCAGTTTGCAATGGATGTAGGTCAGGTAGGCTGAAAAAGACTCTGAGGGATCCCTGTCTGTGGCCACCTTCCTGCGGGATTGGAGCTACCGCTTTCCCTGGCTTTACCGCAGCATCAGCCGCGGGGCTGCTCTGGCGGTGGGGGGATACGAGCGGCTGCGGAAATTGCCCCTACAAGGGATCCAGATTCATCCCCAGGAGCGGGTGTTGGATCTCTGCTGTGGCCCGGCTGAAGTAACCCCACTGTTGGCGGAGCTGAGCCAGCAGGTGGTGGGCCTGGATGCTTCCCCCAAAGCTCTAGCAGCAGCCCGCAAACGCCTTCCCCAGGTGGAGTTTGTGGAGGCCTTTGCCCAAGATATGCCCTTTCCCAATGCCAGCTTTGATTGGGTGCATACCAGCTTGGCTCTGCACGAATTGTCCTTCGCCGACTTGGAGCAGGTGCTGCGGGAAGTGTGGCGGGTGCTCAAGCCGGGGGGAGGACTCTTGATTCTGGATCTGCACGCGCCTCGACAACCCTTGATCTGGCCTGGGCTGGCCCTCTTTTTGGCCCTGTTTGAAACCGAGACCGCCTGGGAGCTACTCAAGCTGGACTTGCCCGAGCATTTGCAGCAGCAGGGTTGGCAATCCATCCGGCAGACCCTCCACGCTGGGGGAGCTCTGCAGGTTATCCAGGCGCGAAAGCCTGCCGCCTGAGCTGCACCCCTGAGAGCGGCAGTCAGCCCTGGTGCCAAAAGGGAGTGCCGAGGACAGGCGTACTGGGCTGAGCTGTTTCCTGAGGGATCATAGCCCCGGCCAGGTAGGCTCGGCGGCCTGAGCGCACCGCTTCTGCAAAGGCCTCAGCCATGACCACCGGATCCCGAGCCAAAGCCACTGCCGTGTTCAGCAGCACCCCATCGAAGCCCCACTCCATCACCTGACAGGCATGGGAGGGCAGGCCCAAGCCGGCATCCACGATCAGCGGTGCCTCGATCCGCTCCCGCAGCAGGCGCAAGTTGTAGGGGTTGAGAGGGCCTTTGCCGGTGCCGATGGGGGCCGCCCAGGGCATCACCACCTCACAGCCAGCATCCAAAAGCCGCTGGCAGAGCACCAGGTCGTCGGTGCTATAGGGCAGCACCTTAAAGCCGCGCCGGATCAGCTCAGCCGCTGCCGTCGGCAGTTGCACGGGATCCGGCTGCAGCGTGTAGTCATCCCCGATCAACTCCAGCTTGATCCAGTCGGTGCCGAACACCTCCCGCGCCATTTCCGCCGTTGTGATCACCTCCTGCACGCTGTGGCAGCCGGCGGTGTTGGGCAGAACTGGGATCCCCATCTTCTGCAACAGAGCCCAGAACCTCTGGGAAGTTTCTGGCCCCAGTGCCCCTTGCCGCCGCAGAGAAACCGTCAACAAACAGGGCTGCGCGCGCGCCACCGCCTGCTCCAAAATGGCTGGCGAAGGGTAGCGAGCCGTACCCAACATCAGACGGCTGGGCAACGGTTGGCCGTAGAGAACCAAAGGATCCTCATCGGCCAGAGTTGAGGGAGAGCAATGGAGAAGGGTGGACATGGCTGAGGCAGATAGAAAAGCGGACTTGAGCGCTAGCCGCCGGCAACCGGAGCGACGATCTCCACCTGGTCGCCTTCTTGCAGACGGGTTTGCTCGTGCTGCGCACGTGGCACAAACTTCAGATTAACCGCTACCGCGAAAGGGCCGCTGGCCCCCACCTGAGCCACTGCCTCGGCCAAAGTGGTGCCTTCCGGCAAATCGTAAGGCTTTTGGTTGATCAAGACACGCATGGCGACAGGGACTCACCGGAAAAAGGGGCAGCCTGCACCTGAAAGGGGATCCCAAGCTGCTGGGCCAAGCGACAACTACCCTGGTGGAGATACTCCAAGACAGCATCGTGGATGGCCGGGGAGATCAGAAAGCCATGGCGATAGAGGCCGTTGATCTGCAACAGGCGAGGTGAGCGCTCCACCACGGCTGGCAAATGGTCTGCCAAGGTGGGACGACATTGGCTGCCTAATTCCAGGATACGCGCTTCGGCAAAGGCAGGATGTACGGCGTAGGCGGCGCTGAGCAACTCCAAAGCCGAGCGGACGCTCACCGGCGAGCGATCCTCAGATTCGATCTCGGTGGCTCCCACTACGAACAGGTGTCCCGGCTTGGGAGCGATGTAGATCGGATAGCGAGGATGCAACAGCCGGGTTGGGCGCCGCAAAGAGACTTCCGGGGCATACAGGCGCACCACCTCACCCCGAACTCCGCGCAGCAGTCTTGGCCCGCCCCATTCTTTTTGGGCCCCCAGGCCGCGGCAATCCAAAACCCAGCCTCCGGTTTGTTGCTGCCAGGCTTGGGCCTGCTCCAGATCCCAAGGGCAACCCCACTCCACCTCCACCTCGTGCTGCCGCAACTTGGCCAGCAGAGCCGACAACAGTTGGCGGTTGTCCAGTTGGCCCTCTTGGGGAAGATACAGGCCCTGCGCAAATCGCCCGGCTACCGATGGCTCCAGCTCGGCAATAGCCTGGGCATCCAGCGGCTGAGGGCGGGGGAGATGCGGGAGGTGTTCCACCACAGCGGCCAGCAGGGACGAGAAACGTCTGGCTTCCCCGGCATCTTGGCGGTGCCAGAGGATCAGAGTGCCTTCTTGCTGAAAGAAAACCGGCTGCGGCAAGCTGGCCAAAAGAGAGGGCCAACGAGAAAGGGCGTAGTATCCCTGGGCCACCACACTGGCTTCGGCGATGGCAGACTCGGCTAGGGGAGCCAGCATAGCAGCGGCAAAATGGGCAGCGCTGCTCTCAGGAGCAGTGGCCGCCTCCACAATGCGGACAGGATGCCCAACCTCGACAAGGCTGGCGGCCAACAGACGCCCCATCAGCCCAGCCCCGAGGACAAGGATGGGATCCCGCTGCGCTGCCCAAGGCCAAGTGATCCCTGCCGCGTCAGCGGCGGGGAATGAGCCCGTCAGACTGGCTGGCGGGTCTGGCGGAGAAGAGGAGGGTGAAAGGGTCAAAGTGCCCTGCGCTGCTGACACAATGGATTCCATACTGGATCCCATGATAGGCTTTCCAGCTCGGCGATGAATCTGCTCCCACCTGTGCCTGCATTTGTTGATGGAGTGCTGGGCCAAGCTTCGCTGGAACGCCTTTTCACTTGGAGCTTTTTGTTTGATCTCGCTGTTGGTCTCCGGGATCCGTCTGGGGGTGCCGGTGTTGCTGGCGGTGTTGGGGGAGGTGATCACGCAGTGTTCTGGCATTCTCAATTAAACCGGAATGAAACATTTCCCTCTAGCCCCCTTCTCCCTCTGAGAGAAGGAATGGGGGTGAGGGCAGTGGCGCGGAGCGTTTAGGGGGTGTCTCAATCTAGTTTGAAATGACTATAGTTCCCCTCTCCCTTAGTGGAAGAGGGGCTGGGGGCGAGGGGGGATCCCTTGGGCTGAGAAGCGCCAAGGGTGGAAGTCCGTCAGGCAGTGTAGTAGGCAGTGCCTTTATTGACGAAGTCCAGTGTGTAGGCAGCCCGGTAGTTGATGGTTGGCTCAAATACGCCGGCCACCGTCATGCTGTCGAAGAAGTCTTGCCAGCGTTTGTCGGTCATGGCGCCAATGCCTTTTTCCAACGCATCGCCGGACAAGATGATGCCGTACTCCTGCAATTTCTCGAAGCTGTAGGCCAACTGGGCATCGGTCATCTCCGGGTTGTCCTGCTTGATCAAGCGATAGGCCGGACGGGGATCCTCCAAGAAGCTGTACCAGCCTTTGATAGAGGCATCCACGAATCGCTCCACCAAGTCGGGCTTGGTTTCCACCAGTTGGCGACGGGTTTCGATGGTGGTGGCATAGGGTTTGTAGCCCAAATCCGCCAGGAGGAAGACCACCGGCTCAAATCCCCCTTCCCGTTGGATGGCAAAAGGCTCGGATGTCAGATAGCCTTGCTGAGCTGAGCTGGGATCCGCCAAAAAGGGGCCGGGGTTGAAGTTGTAGGGACGAACCTGATCGTCGGTGAAGCCAAAGCGGGCCTTTAGGTAGGGCCAGTAGGTGGCAAGGCCACCTTTCGAGACAAAGATAGGCCGGCCCTTGAGCTCTTCAAAGCGCTGGGTGCCAGGGTGGGCCATGATGATCTGCGGGTCTTTTTGAAAAATGGCCGCCACGCACACCAAGGGGATCCCTTCTCGCACGGCATTGATCACCCCTGTGCTTCCTCCCATGGCAAATTCGGCAGCTCCACCGGCCAAAACTTGGGTGATGTTGATGCCAGGGCCACCCATCTTGATGGTCACATCCAGGCCATGCTCGCGGTAGATGCCGGTCGCCACCGCCTGATAAAAGCCGCCGTGTTCCGCCTGGGCATACCAGTTGGTAGCGTAGGAAACGCGATCCAGACCGGATCCCTGAGCCACTATCAGGGTGGGAGAGGGTTTGCGCTGAGCTTGGGCACCCCCTGCAGCCAACAGACCGCCCCCAAGGGCTGCGGCCCCCACCTTGAGAAGTTGACGGCGGCTCAGAGCGTTGGTGTTCGAGTCAGAGGGTCGAGGCGAAGCCATATCCATTCTTCCTAACCTAATCCTTGCAGGGTGTGAAGCGGCCAAAGGCGCAGGTAATTTGTAACACTCCATTAAACCAAAAAACCTTGGACAGAGCGGTATCTCCGGCTACCGGTACTTGCAGACGAGATCCGCCGGCATTGGGTTCCATCGGCTAGAGACCAAGTTGCCCAGCAGCCAGCACCTCAGCTCAAGAATGGCAAGGGGAACAAAGCCCGAAACCAACCTTGCCCCGATCTATCCCAAACCTGTAGCCACCGAACCTGACCGGCGCTCGAAGTATGGTCATTTTGATTCAAACTAGGTTGTGTTGATCTTTCATTTGAGCCAAAAGAGAGCACTGACGAGATAGAGAAAACTCAAGAAGTTCCTGGCCAATTTGTCAAAACGAGAAAATAGATGCCGGTACTGCTTTAACTTATGAAAAAAGCATTCGATTAAATGCCTCTCTTGATACAGATGCTTGTCATAATGCCGCTGCGTCTTTCTA